>NZ_JAUBUI010000088.1:0-23089 GCF_036705385.1 Microcoleus sp. B3-A4
GCACGCTAACTTGCTCTCCTTTTGTAGACACCCTACCTAATTTACCACCGTTTGAGCCTTAACTGAACTGTATTGAAATTGGAGGCAGAGCCTCCGCATCGGCGTTACCAGGAAGAGCCTGGTAACGAGTAGACTAGCTAAATCTAAACAGATTGAGTTACATGATGACGGCTAGTCAATTTATCCAATTGATTCACCAACAAACTCAGGAACAACCCCACATCGGTAACAACTCCAGTAGATTCGATCGAACCCCGATCGCTCAATTTCGTCACCACCGCCGGATTAATGTCCACACAGACCATCTTCACACCCGCCGGCGTCATATTTCCCACACCAATTGAGTGCAGCATAGACGACAGCATTAACACCATATCCGCACCGCGTAACAGCTCAGTATATTCTTCTTGAGCCTTGACTAAATCCATTTGCGTGTCGGGAAGTGGCCCGTCATCGCGGATCGAACCGGCAAGAGAAAACGGTATATTGTTCTTCACGCATTCGTACATTACACCGTTAGTAACCAGACCTGCTTCAACAGCTTTTGCAATACTCCCGTAACGCCGCACAGTGTTAATTATTTTCAAGTGATGTCGGTGTCCGCCGCGCACAGCTACGCCACGTTTCATGTCAACCCCTAAAGAGGTTCCCATATTCGATTGTTCCATGTCGTGAACCGCGATCGCATTTCCACCTAAGAGCGCTTGCACGTAACCTTCACGAATCAAATGCGCTAAATGTTCGCCACCGCCGGTGTGGATAACAACAGGCCCCGCCGTAACTACAACTTTGCCACCGCGATCGCGAATTTGGCGCAATTCCCACGCTACTTGTTCCACTACCAATTCTACGCGGCGCTCGCTAGAAACGCTGCCGGACATAAAACTAAATTCTTGAGAATTGCGCTGTTCCCGCGATTCTGTTTTGCGGATGGTGCGGATGCCGACCACATCAACAACAACTTTTTCACCTACTTTTAAATCTCGCAGTAATTTGCATTTAGCGACTGGGCCCTCGGCAGTTTCAGTAATAGCTACTGCTCCATCCATCCGCTGATTTTGTACTTTCACCCACTGGTTATTTACCCGCACTTCTGTGGGATAAATCGTACTCACATAAAAGTCGTCCGGGCCGACACCATCTTGCACTACTGGTTCTAAAATAGCATCGCAAATCTCTTGCGGCGGAGGAACTGCACCCAAGTCAATCAGCATTCCCATGATTTCTTCCATCACATCGTGGGAAGGAGCCGAAACTTTAACGTCCGCAGATGATGTGCTTTGCCGCTGCTCTCCTAAATTGAAATTGAGGACTTGGAAACTGCCGCCGTTTTCGATAATTAAGTCTAAAGCGCGGCTGATTAAACCAGCATCGAGCAAGTGGCCTTCCATGCGAATGGTGCGGCTTTCTACCATCACGTTTGCCGATCGATCTTCTTGCACCGGTTCCGTTACCCGCAGTGTCAAGCACTTACAGGCGCCGCCCGCTTTCAGAAATTCGGTCATCGGCGTTTCAATTACTTGAAAACCGGCCTGAGTAATGCGCGTTTTCAAGGCTTCGCTAACCTTGTTCATTACCACAACTTTGTCAATATTGACCGCATTGCAGGCAAAATTAGCGGCATCTGCTTCTTCAATGGCAATGCGTTTTTCTGGCGCAACTCGCATTTCAATTAAGCGGTTGGAGTAGGAGTCAAATGCTGCGGGATAGTAGAGCAAATAGCCACCTGTCAGGGGACAAAAACAGGTGTCTAGGTGATAGAAACGTTCGTCAACTAAACGCAGCGAAAGCACTTCAATGTTGAGCCATTTTGCTAGTAACGGGTGCGAGTCGAGTTCGGAACGGAAGCCGTATCCGGCCCACAACCAGCGTCCTTCGCGATCGAGCAAAGCATCGCCCGCACCTTCAAACGGCAAGTCTTTCGGGAGTTCGTGCACGGTGAAACCTTTGCTTTCAAACCATGCTTTGAAATAGGGTTCTTCGCCTTGGCGTTCTTTGTGATAGAAACGGCTGAGGACGAAGGTATTGCCTAAAAGTAAGCCTGCGTTGGCGGTGAAAACCATATCCGGCCAGCCTTTTTCGGGCGGAACGAGGTCTACAACGGCATTGTCTTTGAGGACGTGGTAAAGTTTTTCCCACTGTTCGACGGCGCGATCGCGCGATGATTTGTGGACATTTCCCTCCATCCACGGATTAATCACGTAATCTACATCGTAGTGGTCGGGAGCGCACATGAGGAAGCGAATTGAGTCAGTCATAATTCAGTAAAAATTTGGTAGACGCTACAGCAGACGTATGTTGACAGAATTTGTATAAGAGCAACTGTAATATTCACTACTAATTTTAGCAGCGTAACGTCTGGAGGCTTTTAAGGCTAACTTTTTATTATATCAGGCTTAGGATTAAATTACACTAAATCACAGACTGTTCGCAGGAAATACTGGAGAAAATGCCAGGTAATGACGCAATCTAAAATAGGTTCTGATAAACGATTAATATGAGCTCTGTTCAATTGCTCCCAATCGGACGGTCGGGGCGGGTTTACGGTCGTCTCAGGCTTCTATTAGAGATTGCTGGTGGACTGGCCCCAACAAGAATTATGGTTAATTTACCAGACAGGATATAACAGCTTATCCTAACTTTTAACTTTCAACTTTTGCGATATCGGCAGTTCGATCGCAAATTCTGTTCCCCGACCAACTTCTGAATGACACTCCAACTTACCCCCGTGGGTATCTTTAACAATTTGGTAACTAATAGACAATCCCAAACCAGTCCCACTGCCGATCGGTTTGGTAGTAAAAAACGGGTCAAATATCCTTGACTGAACTTCGGGACGGATACCGGGCCCGGTGTCAGAAATCCGCACACACACTTGATTTTCTTGGCTGACTTCAGTAACAATGCAAATCTGCTTAACTTTGCAAGTACAGTTTGCTGATGACTCTTCCACAGCGTCGATCGCATTCAACAACAAATTCATAAATACCTGGTTTAATTGAGCCGGATAACACTCGACTTTT
Source organism: Microcoleus sp. B3-A4 (assembly GCF_036705385.1). Classification (NCBI taxonomy): domain Bacteria; kingdom Bacillati; phylum Cyanobacteriota; class Cyanophyceae; order Oscillatoriales; family Microcoleaceae; genus Microcoleus; species Microcoleus sp. B3-A4. The sequence goes on from NZ_JAUBUI010000088.1 coordinate 3,024, forward strand.
GGCAGGGTGCCGTAATTTTTAATAAGTTGAATTTCCCGACGTTTTGGCTTTGGCTGCAATCGGTGCTGCAAAATCACCAAAGTGCTCTCTATCCCTTCATGAATGTCTATTACTTTGCACTCTGTTTCGTCAAGTCTCGAAAAGTTTCGCAAAGACAGCACTATCTGCTTAATTCGATTAGCACCTTGTTGCATTGAAGCCATGAGTTTCGGAAAATCGTCAGCGATAAAATCTACCTCTATTTCTTCCAATTCTTGAGCTATTTCGGGAACAGGTTCGGGATAGTGTTGCTGATAAAGGCTGAGCAATTTTACTAAATCGCAAGCGTACTGTTTGGCGGGAAGAATATTGCCGTAGATGAAGTTGACAGGGTTATTAATTTCGTGGGCAACTCCCGCTACCATTTGCCCGATACTCGACATTTTTTCGGATTGAATGAGCTGGGATTGAGCATTTTTTAAGTATTTTAGAGCTTGTTCTAACTGTTGCGCTTTTTCCCGTTCTCGCAGTTCGCTAAGCAGCAAATCTGCTTCGGCTTGTTTGCGATCGCTAATATCGGTATGCGTGCCCGTCATCCGCACAGGATTTCCCGAAGCGTCGCGTTCCATCACCTTCGCTTGACTCAAAATCCACTTCCAATCGCCGGATTTTGTCAGCATCCGAAATTCCTTTTCGTAAGTGGGTTCTCTGCCTTCTAGGTGAGCATTTAGCGCTGCTTTAACCGAACGCCAATCCTCTGGATGTACCAGTTCCTCCCACGATGCGATATTATTTTCTATTTCCTCTACTTCATATCCTAGCATCGTTTTCCACCGCGAATTAAAATAGACTTCTGCCGTGACAAGATTCCAATCCCACAATCCCATCGCACTGCCTTCAAATGCCAGCTCAAAACGTTCTTCACTAAGAAGCAAAGCAGCTTCGGCTTGTTTGCGATCGCTAATATCCATTACTGTTCCCAACAGTTTGATTACTTCCTCGGTTTCGTTAAAAATCGCTTCTCCCCTTCCTTCCACGTATATGATTTGACCGCTAGTATGAAAAAATCGGAACTCTCTTTTGTAGGAAATGCCTTGTGAGATAGTGAGGTTGACAGTTTTTTGAAACAAGTGTCTGTCGTCGGGATGGCACATCTTTAAAAGTTGGGCAGATGTCGGTTCAGTTGCAGTTGAGTCAAGGCCAAAAATGCGGAATACTTCTTCTGACCAAGTAATTTTATGGGTGACTAAATCAAATTCCCAACTGCCGATATGGGCAATTTTCTGGGCTGCTGCTAGACTAGCTTCGCTCTGTTGAAGTTTAAGTCGCTGTTGTTTATCTTGTTCGAGAAGATTGGCTTGAGCGATCGCAATTCCCATCTGTGCCGCCACAGCGTTCAATAATCTGATCTCATCCTGCGTCCAGTGACGCGGGCTATCGTACTGGTGCAAGCATATCATTCCGTTGGCTTTTCCCTGGTAGGAAGTGCGGATGGATATCATCGACTTTAAACCTATTTGACAGCACAAATCTCTGACGTTTTCTAGCAGGGGTTCTGAAAAAACATCGTCACAAACTACAGCTTGATCTTGGGACAATAAAAACTGAACGTGAGGATTGCCCTGTACGGGTATTTCTAAATCTAAAAGCGATTTTGAGCCAGTTTTTATGTACTCAGCGACATTAAAAATTCGGGGAACAGGGTTTTCTGTGTAGGTGTGAATTAAGCAGCCATCGGCGTTAAAAATTCTACCTATTTGGGCCGCCGCTGTTTGAAAAACTTGCTCTGGATTTAAGCTGTAGCGGATTTCTAGAGTAATTGTTTCTAGCAAAAATCTTTGCTTAATTTGCCGTTCCAAAGCAGCTAAAGCTGTTTTAAGTTCGAGTTCTGCTTGTTTGCGATCGCTAATTTCAGCAGCAGTTCCCAGAATTTTCCAAGGTTTACCCTGCGCTGTTCTGGCAAACACGCTCTCCCGGCTGCAAAACCACCGATATTCACCATTTTTGTGCTGTATCCGGTATTCAAAATCAAAGCTTTCGCCATCTTTTGCTGTCTCAATTTTTTTTCTTTGTTCTAAGAATGCAGGGATATCGTCAGGGTGTATTAACTTAGGAATAAATGTGGCTGCCATCTCCTGTATTTCTTCAAACGTGTAGCCAATATCGCTATAAATTTCGCGGTTGACGTAGAGACTTCTCTCTTCTATCAAATCGTAAACATACAATAAATTAGGATTCGTTTTAATTACTGCCGACAGCCAGTGCTGGCTTTCTCGTAGTTGTGCTTCGATCCGCTTGCGTTCTTCTATTTCAGCTTCTAACAGCACATTTTTTGCTGAAAGTTCCTTAGAAAGCCGACTGAGCAGCAGTTGATTTTCGACGCGAGCCACGACTTCTTCTATTTCAAACGGTTTAGTAATGTAGTCTACCGCCCCCACCGAAAAAGCTTTGACTTTATCAAAAACTTCATTTAAAGAGCTGATAAAGATCACAGGAATATCTTTTGTTTTCGGAGAGGCTTTTAGCTGTTCGCAGACTTGATAGCCATCCATACCGGGCATCATGATATCCAGTAAGATCAAATCCGGTGGACTCGATAGAGCAAAGTTGAGAGCCAATTTGCCATCTCGTGTCGGCCGCGCTTTATATCCCCGCTTAGACAAAATCCGGGATAAAAGCCGCAAGCTTTCTGGATTGTCGTCCACCATTAAAATATTTTCTTGTAAAGGCGTGTTTTGAAGCCTCAGTTTTTCTAGTCTGGGATTTGTATTGTCAGTTGTATTCACAGCAGACCCTCAAATTCTTCAAATTTTGATGTGGGAATATTTTTAAGTCATTAACCGTTTGTAGCTAACACTCTCAGGTAAACCAGCACAACTATTGGGGAGACAGCCCACTCATAAATTATTTGTAATTATATCAAAAATAATGATTGTTTTAAAATGTGTGGAAATCTAATGAGCGCAGCCGCTCAAGAAAACAGCCGAGATTCCTCAAATCACAGGCTAAGCAAGCAACTTTGATTAAAAGTAAAATTTTTACATTTTCTAGAACCCGGTTTTGCCTGCCTTTACCTGGTAGCTCTGTATTGTGTTTTCTCCGCAAATATCCGTAGTCGAAATGACAATTAAAACACCCCTGACCATTGGTGTCAACTTAAGACTAAAATCCTTTGCTTCTCTGGTTTGTATCCAAGTCTTGATTCCCCTAAATCCCCCTTGTTAAGCAAGGCTAGGAGGATTTAGGCATAATTGTCAAACAGTATACCGTTACTATATTTGAGCTTAAGTTGACACCAATGGGCCCTGAAACACTCCTACAATATCTTATATTTTATTTGCACGGTTCGGCTGATTTATGGTATCTTTGTCTCGGCCTGCAATTCCCCACAAGCGGCGTACACGGCTTTCACGTTATACCAATTCAGAAAAATCCGAGCGATTTCTAAGGCTAACTGCGGCTTGCCTCGGTCAATCAACCACTGCAAAAAAGGAGTCATCGTCCGCTCGTTCAGCATCCCACCTAATGATAAAACTCCCCACAGTATTTGGTGCAAAACAGTCATTTGAATCATCATCCGCACTTCCCAATTAGGGTGCTTTTGATAAAACAAAACTCCCATTCTCCCGCGCTGAATTTCTCGGTCAATCATGCCCGGAATTTGCTCTAAACTAAAAGGTGGATGCCAGTGATAACCCACAGCAGCCGGACATTTAATCAGTTTCAAACCTAATTTTTTCAACCTGACACCCAATTCTAAATCTTCCCATCCGTACAGTTGAAAGCGAGTGTCAAAAAGTCCAGCAGCCAGCAGCCAGTGGCGGGCGATCGCCACATTTCCCGTAGCAAAATAAGCGGCAGAAAAATCGGTTATTTTGTAAGGTTCCGAAGTAGGATTATCGAAATTACAAGTATTAATCACGCTGCCGTAAGTAAAAACCGCATCAGTATCTTTGTAACCCTGTAGTAAAGCATCAGCGTGTGCTTGCAAAAAATGCTCTGTTACCACCAAATCGCTGTCAATAAAAATAATCGTATCGCCCTTAGCATCTTCAACGCCCAAATTCCGAGCCGCCGCCGGGCCCTGGTGAGATTGACAGATCGATCGCACATGAGGCAACAAGTCGGCATTTGTCGCCAACCACTCCAGCGTCCCGTCGGTCGATCCGTCGTCCACCACAATTACTTCATACTCTCTGGCAATCTCACCGAACTGCTGATTTTCCAAAGCCAGTAGACATTTTGCCAAAATCGGTTTACGATTGTACGTCGGAATCACAACACTAAAAAACACGGTTTTTCCCCATCTCCACAGTTACCGTATCCCACGGTAGCAGATTTTTCGCAGCAACTCCCCCGCGAAATAGCCAAGTTTAGCAAAAAAAGAATATATAAATCTGTACTATTTCTGACAAGAATCGATCTCAATTAGGTGCATAATGAAAAGTCGGTTAAACCTCACATTAGGCACCATTCTCAAGAACAGGCAAGATGCCCGTTCCACAAAAATGATATTTTTTTGTGGGGTGGGCCGAAGAGCCCGCCCTGAAAAGCTTAGTGACAAGGGTGCAAGATGTCAGTTAAATTCAGGATGTAAATAGCAATGAGTCGCGCTAAAAAAGTTGTGCTAGCATATTCGGGCGGAGTCGATACCTCCGTCTGCATTCCTTACCTCAAAAACGAGTGGGGTGTGGAAGAGGTAATTACTCTGGCTGCGGATTTGGGACAGGGAGACGAATTAGAACCGATCCGCAAAAAAGCTTTAGCATCCGGTGCTTCGGAATCTTTAGTTATTGATGCTACCGAAGAATTTGTCAAAGACTATGCGTTTCCAGCGATTCAAGCTAACGCACTTTACGAAAACCGTTATCCCCTTTCGACTGCCCTCGCTCGCCCGCTGATTGCTAAATTGTTAGTAGAAGCTGCGGAAAAATACGGTGCAGATGCGATCGCCCACGGTTGCACAGGTAAAGGAAACGATCAGGTGCGGTTCGATGTGTCGATCGGCGCGCTCAACCCCAAGATTAAGATTTTAGCACCTGCGCGGGAGTGGAAAATGAGCCGCGAGGAAACGATCGCATACGGTGAGAAATGCGGTATTCCGTCGCCGGTGAAAAAGTCTTCCCCTTACAGTATCGATCGCAACTTATTAGGAATGGCAATTGAAGCCGGAATCCTGGAAGATCCTTGGGCGGAACCGCCGGAAGAGGTGTATTTGATGACAAAGGCGATCGAACAAACTCCCGACACACCCGAATACATAGAAATCGATTTCGATTGCGGAAATCCTGTCAGTTTGAACGGCAAAGATTTATCACCAGTCGCCCTAATTTCCCAACTCAACGAAATAGTTGGAAACCACGGAGTCGGCCGGATTGACATGATTGAAAACCGCTTAGTTGGGATTAAATCGCGGGAAATTTACGAAACACCAGCGATTTTAGTTTTGATGCAGGCGCACCGAGACTTAGAAAGTTTGACGCTGACAGCCGATGTGACGCGGTACAAACGCGGCATCGAAGAAACCTACAGCCAAATGATTTACAACGGTCTGTGGTACAATCCTTTGAAAACTGCTTTAGACGCATTTATTCAGGACACGCAAAAGCGAGTAACTGGAACCGTGCGGCTCAAACTATTCAAAGGAAATGCGACAATTGTTGGCCGCAAATCGGAAAATTCTCTCTACAGTTTCGACTTAGCAACCTACGGCGCAGAGGACGAATTCGATCACAAAGCTGCTGAAGGATTTGTCTATGTTTGGGGGCTACCAACCCGCATTTGGTCGGAGAAAAATAGAGGTTACAAATAGGATTGAATTAGGGTTAAAAACCCGATATTAAGCCGCCGAATCGAATTCGGATTAACAATTCGATCTTAACCCGCCGAATCGAATTGGCGGCTACAAAAACAAAGTCTGCCTTCGCGGAATTAGAGTAGGGTGTGCACAGCACACCTTATTTGCCGCAATCGCCCAACCTCTGCCAATTGTCTAAGTCATGAGTTAGTAAGATACAGTAATAATTGGTAATTGGTAACAGGTTGTTATCCTAATAATTTGTTAAATTGTCTTCACACAAATTTAGCTTTGAGGTAGGGGTTTAAACCCCTGGCGGATTGCTGCAGGGCTGCGCCAGGATTGCTGGGTCAACGTAAAACAGCCGATCGCTAAGATTTCTGTTTTTCCACACTTCCCAAATCCAACTTAGCCCGCAACTCTTCCTTAATCCGATTTAAAATAGACTCCTCATCCAAAGAAGACAAAATCTTGCTCACCACAGCCTTTGGCCCATCATCTCCCCAAGAAGCACCATTAGCCAAATAAGCCTTAGTAACTTGACCGATACCGTAGGAAGAAACCCCCGCGATCGCAGCTTGCGTCACCGCCACAGACAAATAAGGCCCTAAAGCCAAGCCCCCCGTCGCTGGCGTCGCCAAACCCAACAATCCTTTCAAAGAACTCAAACCAAAATTAGCCAACAATTCGCCCGCAGTAATTCCCCCCATACTAATCGCAATCTTTTGCAGCAATTCCACCGCGCCCGCTTCCGTCATCGCAATGCCGTAAACTTTAGATAAAGTTAATATCATCACCACATCAATTACCGCACCGCTAAGAATATCAACTACAGTAATTGGATTAAGTGCGATCGCCACAGCTTTCGTCATTACCGCGTTCCAGATAATTCGATTAGCCGCGTTATCTCGAATTTCCATTTTTCGCTGCACCAACTGCTCGTTAATATCCCCCGCACAGAGCATCGTATTCAGCGCGACCAAAGATTTGCCTTCCCGGTCTAAAATCTCCAAAATCTTTAATTTTAAATCTTGCACTTGTGGCAAACTGCGAGTCATTTGCACGCCCATACTTCCGTCGGGACGGCGCACCGCCCTCGCCGTCAAAGGCGAAGCCGCCGCCATCACAATTTCATCGGGAGACAACAATTCTCTCACGCGATCGTCTCGAATTTTATGATAAATTGCCAGCCTGTCTGCATCAGGATACTGGTCAATTTTATTAAACACTAATAACATCGGTTTTCCGGCTTCCCGCAACTGCGAAAGTGCTGCGTATTCCACCTTTGTAATGTCGCCAGCAACTACAAACAAAATCAAATCTGCTTGTTGAGCAACGCGGCGGGCTAAAAGTTCGCGAGTTTCGCCGTCAACTTCATCTATTCCCGGGGTGTCGATTAATTCAACTTGCGACAAACGGTAAATAACTGGCGAAAGTCGTAGCGTAGCGGGGCGTAAGCCATCGGGCAAATTCTCATCAATTCCCTCTCCGACATCCCACTGGCCAATAGTCGTGGTGCGAGTCACCCCGTGAGTCGGGCCAGTTTCAAACACATTTTGACCTAGCAGCGCGTTCAAAACCGAAGATTTTCCCCTTCCCACCATCCCAAACACAGCTATTTGCACGCAAGCGCGCTCTAGCTTGTCGAGCATTTTCTCCAACCCGCCAATTTCCGGTTCTAGTCCAGTTCGCTCTTGAACTGTCAAGTCGAGATTTTCTACTATATCTCGCAGAGCATCTTTAGCGTGGCGCAGGTTGAGTTCTGCCTGAATGTCTGCGAAGCTTAAAATTGTGTCATCTAATTCGCGATCGACATTTGAAAAATCCGAGGCTTCAGTCATTGTTACCTGATGTTATAGCTTTGCTTCACTTAAAGTTTCAACCGATACCATGCCATTCTAGCTTTTTCCGCCTGCTTTGTACATTAGGGGTACGGCAATGCTGTGTTTAGAATCCGGGTAGGGACACAGCAATGCTGTGTCCCTACAGATATCATGTAAAACCTGTTTAATTTACAACAATGATTAACCCAATCAAAATAGCCAATTATCCATTTCATTTACGTGTGATAATTTTCTTATTAATTTTGCTCGCAATATGGCTGCCGCTAGCAGCACCAATTTATCTCTTAGTTAAAGATAGTAACCTAGCAACTATTCTGACAATGGGATTGTTGTTTACTGAGTTTCTGTTCCTAGTGCCGCGCTGGGGAAAACAGGTTTACGGACAAACCCAATTACTCAAAAGTTACGGTTTAATCAATACGCGAAAAAACGGTTTTGAGCTTTTAATCGGATTGGCGATCGGGCTTTTGCTCACTTTCAGCTTATTTGGGGTGCAAGGGCTGTTCCGCTTAGTCGCGTGGCAAAATTCTGATAATTTGCCGAGAATCATCGCAGAAGGGCTGTTAAGCGCCCTTGGAGTCGGTTTTGCGGAGGAGTTGGTATTTCGTGGTTGGTTGCTGGACGAGTTGCAGCGGGATTACAATTATAGAATATCTCTGTGGGCGAATAGCCTGGTGTTTGCCCTATCTCATTTTATCAAACCTGTCGCGGCAATGCTGGGGAGTTGGCCGCAGTTTCCGGGGTTGTTGTTGCTGGGTTTGATTCTGGTTTGGGGAAAAAGATCGCGCCGAAATCGCCTCGGTTTGTCGATCGGGCTTCATGCAGGTTTAGTCTGGGGATATTACATCATTAACATCGGGCAGTTAGTGCGATATTCGGCATCTGTTTCCGACTGGGTGACAGGAGTTAACGGCAATCCGCTAGCTGGGGCGATCGGGCTGTTGTTTTTGAGTGTCTTGGCCTTGGGAATGCGAAAAATGTCTGAACATTCCAAAGGTTTCGAGTAAGGACGAATAGTCCTTATTTGCCACAACTTTGAGGACTAAATTCCTCACTACCACCCAACTTATTGAGAAATTTATAAACTTATGAAACTCATCATCTTTGGCACTGCTACACTGTTAATGTATACAGGTTTGTTAGCTCCGGCAAACGCACAAAATACCGCACAAGTCAAGCCAAATAATTCTTTAGTTCAAGTGCAGACAACGCCAGAACAAATTCTCAATGCTTGCGTGCAGAATCAGGTTGAAACCCTGCCAAATCCTTTTACCGATGTACCTTCCAATCACTGGGCTTACAAAGCTGTTTTGACAATGTATTATTGCGGCGCTTACCGAGAAGGGACGCCACCTGCTTTAATTAAAGAATCACTGGAATCGGGACCTCCTACTAGAGAAAGTTTGCCTTCCCGAGCACGGTTTCCCTATTTCCCATTAGAGCCATTTCCCGTGATTAATTAAAGAATTACTGGAAGCGGGATATCCTACTAAAAGAAGTTTTTATTCCCGATTACCTTTGCCACATTTCCCATTACTAAGATTTTAAAACTGAGCCCGAACCGTAAACGAATAATCGCCACCTGGTTCTAATTGATAATCCCATTTTTCCAGAAAACGGTGCAGCGGTTCCTGAATCAATGCCCTACCCTGAGAAGGTTCAAGTATCAGTGTTTTTTCTGACGTGAAACGCCACTGAAACTGCCACTCAAAATTGCCGGCAGTCACTTCACCCTCAATCGTGCCTTTTTGCCAAGATTGGCCAGTAACCCGGACATATGCAGTTGTTTCTGGCAAACGTCTCGAACTCACCTTTTTGTTTCCGCGTTTGTTTCTGCAATTGTGCGACTATTGTAAAGGCTCATGGCTTTTTCTACTCCTTGGTGCAGACTCAGTTCCACAGCTTCTACAACCAGTTTAAGCACTTTCTCTACTAACTGACTTTCCTCTGAGGAAAACTTTCCTAACACGAAGGAAATCGTATCTTTCTCATTTTTAGCAGCATCGTTTTGAGGTTTGCCGATGCCAATCCGCAAGCGGGGAAATTTGTCTGTGCCCAAATGAGAAATTGTGGATTTCATGCCGTTGTGTCCGCCTGCAGAACCGGCAAGCCGCATTCTCAATTTCCCGATCGGCAAATCCATATCATCGTATACTATTAATACCGACTCCGCAGGTATTTTGTACCAATCCGTCGCCGCCCGAATCGCTTGACCCGACAGATTCATGTAAGTAAGCGGTTTCAGCAAGCGGATTTTCTGTCCCCGCGGCCGGTTTCCCTCGCCAAATATGCCTTGAAATTTGCGATTTTCCGACAGCGAAATCTGCCAAGATTTAGCCAAGGCATCGACAGCATTAAAGCCTATGTTGTGTCGGGTGCGATCGTATTTAGGTTCTGGATTTCCCAAGCCAACTATTAGCTGGGGAATCACTAACTCCGCTGGTGTTTCCGACTTCTGAGTGTTGTTCATTTAACTGTCTGTGCTATCTTCCTTGGGAGTAGCCGCCGCGAGTTTTTCAGTTTCCGGTTTGCTGCTAGTTGCTACTGCTTCTTCTAGCTGCTTGGCTTCCCGCGTGAACTCCGATTCAAAATCCCGCGAAGCGTCTTGAAAGCCCCGAATTGCCTTCCCCATACTCCGGCCGATTTCTGGTAATTTTTTAGGACCGAATACCAATAGGGCGATCGTAAAAATAACAGCCATTTCCGGCAAACCAATGCCAAAAATATTCATTTTTTCTCTCCTGCAATTTGTTTAGTTACTTCTTGTTTATTTATGGCAAAAGTAACCGGAAAGGGTAAGGAAAAATGGGAAAACTTAGCTTTTACCCTTTCTCCTCAACCCTCAGCTTTTACTTTTAGGCTTACTGTTTTGCGATCAATTTTTAGCGGCCTAGGCTCGACCAATCCATATCCACACTCTCCAGAATCAGAGAAGAGTTGTAGATTTGCAAAATAATCAACAAGAACACGAAAAACAGTCCAATGAAAACGCTCATCAACAGCGTGGTGCCCCAACCCGGAGCGACCTTGCCGTACTCTGAGTTAAGGGGTTTGAGTATATCTCCTAACCAAGTCCGTTGTGCCATAAGTCACCTACAATGAATCTCTACAGAAAAGTTTGACATATTTCTACCGCTAATTGCGATCGCAATTTCTCAGAAATTCGGGAACGGGACTCGGACAACGGGGAGTAGGGGTTGGCTGCCATACCGTAGAGCGCCTAAAATCACTAGACTTTCAGACGGATTGTTATTTTTTGTAATATTATAGAGTGGATCACTCATAATCGATCAAAAATATGGAACCTGCAGCAGTTCTCGGCATTTCTCTGGGCGTGTGTCTGGTGGCAATCACCGGTTTCTCGATCTACACCGCTTTCGGTCCCCCCTCTAAGGAATTGAGAGATCCTTTTGAAGAACACGAAGACTAAAGAAGAAGGAAGGCACAACACGGATTCGGACACGGATACACGGATGAATTTAAGTGTGTTTCCAGATATCTCTTATTCTCTGTCTCTCCCTCTCTCCCTGGTAGATATTCTTCTAGGGGTGGGAAGGGAGTGATGCTGCGGGGCGATCGCGTGTCGCCTACTCGTCAATGGTATATTTTTCAGAAATACAGTAAATCTCTATTCCATTTAAGCTAAAAATTATTAAGTTTCAGGGCAAAGCATAATGGGCAATATTTTTGGGCATTTATTTCGGATCTCGACATTTGGGGAATCTCACGGCGGCGGTGTCGGAGTCGTAATTGACGGTTGCCCGCCCCTGGTGTCGATCGACGCATCGGAAATTCAAGCCGAACTCGATCGCCGCCGCCCCGGCCAAAGCAAAATTACCACACCTCGCAAAGAAGCAGATACCTGCGAAATTCTGTCTGGAGTGTTTGAAGGCAAAACTTTGGGAACGCCGATCGCAATTTTAGTCCGCAATCAAGACACTCGCCCCCAAGATTACGGCGAAATGGCGACAACTTACCGCCCTTCTCACGCTGACGCTACCTACGATGCCAAGTACGGAATTCGTAACTGGCAAGGCGGAGGTCGCAGTTCGGCGAGGGAGACAATAGGTAGAGTAGCAGCAGGGGCGATCGCTAAAAAAATTCTCAAACAAGCAGCAGGAGTCGAAATAGTCGGCTACGTCAAACGCATCAAAGACTTAGAATGTGTCGCCGACCCAGACACTGTTACCTTAGAACAAGTAGAAAGCAACATCGTCCGCTGTCCAGATGCTGAATGTGCCGAAAGAATGATTGAACTGATCGAAAAAGTTCGCGACAGTGGAGATTCGATCGGCGGTGTAGTCGAATGCGTCGCCCGCAATGTACCCAAAGGCCTGGGAATGCCGGTATTCGACAAACTCGAAGCCGACTTGGCAAAAGCCATCATGTCCTTGCCCGCCAGCAAAGGCTTTGAAATTGGTTCCGGGTTTGCCGGGACTCTGCTCAAAGGCAGCGAACATAATGATGAATACTATACTGATGATAAGGGTGTAATTCGTACAGTGACGAATCGCTCTGGCGGAATTCAGGGTGGGATTGCTAACGGCGAAAATATCATTTTGCGGGCGGCATTCAAGCCAACTGCAACAATTCGCCAGCAGCAGCGCACCGTTACCCGAGAAGGCGAAGAAACGCTGCTGGCTGCCAAGGGACGGCACGACCCTTGCGTTTTGCCAAGAGCTGTGCCAATGGTGGAAGCGATGGTAGCTTTAGTGTTGTGCGACCATCTGCTGCGCCATCACGGACAATGTGGAACCTTAAAGCCTGAATTTTAAAATGGAAATCAGCTTGTCCTCTGTAGCGGCAACTCCCGTTGATTGCCCTCAACCCTCCGAATCAATAAAAGGTATAGATGATTTTGTAGTACAGTTTTGGGGCGTGCGGGGCAGTGTTCCGACACCCGGACAGGAAACTGTTCGCTACGGCGGCAATACTTCTTGTTTGGAAATGCGAGTCGCTGGCAAACGCTTGATTTTTGACGGCGGAACAGGCTTGCGGATGCTGGGAGACCAGTTGGTGCAAGAAATGCCCGTGCAAGCTTATATGTTTTTTACTCACTATCATTGGGATCACATTCAAGGTTTCCCGCTGTTCGCCCCAGCTTTCATCCGCGGCAATAGCTTTGATATTTACGGGGCGACTCCGCCGGATGGAGATTGCATGAAAAGGCACTTTGTCGAACGGGTGTTGCACTCGAATTCGCCGGTGCCGCTGATGGGTTTGCAGGCAGATTTGAATTTCTACGAACTCCATCACAACCAGACGATGATGCTGGACGATATTGAGATTAGGACGGGTTCTCTGAATCACCCGAATACTGCTATGGGCTATCGGGTGACTTGGCAAGGACGATCTGTTGTTTATTGTTCGGATACCGAACATTTTCCCGATCGCCTAGATGAGAATGTCTACAATTTAGCCCTCGACGCTGATGTGCTGATTTACGATGCGATGTACACAGACGAGGAATATCACAACCCCAAGTCTCCGAAGGTGGGTTGGGGACACTCGACTTGGCAGGAAGCGGTGAGAATGGCTAAAGAGGCCCGGGTGAAACGAGTGGTGATTTTTCACCACGATCCGGCTCACACAGACGATTTTCTCGATCGCATCGCCGAAGACGTGCAAATTGCTTTTCCGAAGGCTGTCATGGCACGCGAGGGCCTTATTTTGCCGATCGGCTTCTGAACATTCGCCTAGGCGAGCTAGATCGAACCATCAACCGATCGAACCATAATTGTTATGTGAATATGTGGATCTGGGGGCGAGACCAGCTCCACAATTTTTTTTAATACGCAGCAAACTCTTAACTGCATGGTATAATTCTTGCTTGTTAAGTTTTTAGGTCGAGTATTTAAGGTTTTTTTTATTCTTCAACCGCGTCCGCAAGACGCCAAGACGTAAGATAATTGGAGAATTGCCAAGGGTGAAAAGGAGACTGTTTTGAATGTCAACAAACACGGGGAGGCGAGGCGATCGCACGCCTGAGTGCTAGTCTGATGCCAGTAGACTTCCAGAAGCCTTGTTACAGATTAATTATTAAGGACAAAAACTGAAGTTATAGCTCGGATCAAATAAAAGCGCAATCGGTTTTTTAGGCTCGTGAATATTGACAACTCTCAAAAGCTAATAGCTTTTAGGTAGAAACTGAGAAAATTTTCAGCAGTCAATTTGACTAACCAGAAAGAAACGATGGCTCTTGGGTTTGGCAGGAGCTGCGGCAAGCGAATGTTATGACTTGACTATCAAAATGGGAAATTTACGTTTTAGATCTTCAGCACATCAATACAGATGGATTGCCTTAGGCAGTTTTGCTGTAATTATGGGTATTTCAGGCGCCCTGGCCTACCGCCTCGCCCCGCCCCCCGGATTCATGGCTCAAGGCACTCTCACTTCTAATAATCCGCCAGTCAAATTTTCGAGTACGGGCACGACAATTCTCAAGCAGGGAGAGCAACTCACCCCAGAGGTTCTGCTGGCAGATAATGTTGTCAAAGCAGTGGCAGATGCAGTTAAGCTGTCGCCCCAGCAAGTTCGACAAAATGCTAGTGTCAAGATTTCTAAGCCGGAACAACCCCTAGAGATTGTTGTTGGGTATCGCTCGCTCGATCAGGAGCAAGCAATCCAAACGGTGGATATGTTGATGAAGGGCATGGTGGAAAAAAGCCGCCTGATTAACAGATATCGGTGGCAATCAGTCAATCAGTCGCTCAACCAACGCTTGGCACAAGTCACTCAAGACCTGAAACAAGCTCAGCAAAAACTCGACCAATACGAAAGAGAACGCGCTCGGCTGTTGCAGCAAATGAAGCTTCAGCAAGACTTTTACAACAAAACTCAGCTTGCAATGGCGGATACGCAAGCTTCGGAAAAAGAAATGGTCAGCAGTTTGGCCGCCGCTACAGTGCCGCAAATTGTGGCGACGCCCACGAGCGATCCGACAGTGCCTCTGATTTTGGGAATTGGTTTGCTGTTGGCGATTTTGGTCAGCCGGGGTTTGATTCCTTCGGTGGCGGATTGGAGGTACAAGGCAGCTTTTCAGCGAGAAGAGAGCGAAAGGCTCCAAAGTGCTTTGTACCGACTGATCAAAGAAGGCCGCGGCGAAATAACTCTGGTGCGGTTTGCGATGGAAACGCGGCTGTCGCCGGATGTCGCTCAGCGTTTTTTGAACCAACAAGCTGAAGTCTTTAATGCCAATTGCGAAATTAAAGACGACGGCAGTATCTTGTATCACTTCCACATTTAAAGGGCTGCGAGCGATCGCGCTCCACAGAAAAATTTAGCCGATCGAGCTCTCACTGCTCGATCGGCTTGTTTTTTTGTTAATAGGACTTATATCAAGTTCGGTTGATCGACCATCCCAGTCTCGCTCGGTGCGGGTTTACTGGCTCTAAAACTTATACTACAGATTTTCGTGAACCCACCGACACGAGCTTAATTGCGGTCATTTTACCGGAGATGATATTACGCTCATCAACCCGGTTTCTGAACTTGTAGGGGGCCCCGGAGCTAAAAATTGCTCGATCGACAGAGGTGTTGACGACCGTAGGCCACACAAAGATTTTGCAAGTTGTGTCCAAAATTACTAAAAAATATTTTAATTGTGTACTCCCCTCGCTTAAATATATGTATAATCATAAAAGATATGTAAATGTACGGTTGCTTTTTACCTACCTTACCTGATATGGGGGTACTTTCTCGTCAAATATCTCTTAAGGCATAAGTCAGCTCAGTATAAATGCTTTAGTCTAGAACAGTTACTTGTTCAGGGAAGTTATGTAGTTTCACATCAGAAACTCGATCAGGCAAAAGCCTGGAATCAAACTCCCCGACTGAAAGCGTAAGTTTTCATCTTGAACTTTTGCAATCACCTAGAGGCTAAACCATGATTTTTGGAATAATTTGTTCTTCTTTCGTAGCTTACTTTTTGCTAATGTCGGTCGCTAATTACGGCGACAGTGGAATGTAGACCTGTTAAGGCGTTCATGCACCGAGACATAAAGCAGCAGGCAAAAAAAAGCTGTTTGACCACTTCGATTAAGTCTCAGCTTGGGCCGTGTCTATCGTGGTCGCTCTGGCAGGAAAATGGATGGATGAAGGAGTCGTTAAGTACCGCTGTGACTGGGAAGAAGCAGGCCCTGTAGCTGCCCAGAACATAGCAGATTTGATGAACTGGCGCGCTCGGCTCCACGCTTGGGGATTAATTGGCGTCTACGAAAATGGCATAGGGTTTGGGAACGTCAGCATCAGGCTCGGCAATTCTTGCCAATTCGTGATTTCGGGAACCCAAACTGCACACTTAAGGGCTCTCGGGCCAGAATCCTACTGTACTGTTACCGAATTTAACTTAGAACAAAATTTCCTCGGCTGCAGGGGCCCCGTACAAGCTTCGTCGGAGTCCCTGACTCACGCCGCCCTTTACCTTCACAGAGAGGATGTGGGCGCAATAATTCATGTCCACAATCCTAAACTATGGCAGCAACTGCTGTTTAATATTCCTACTACTAGAAAAGAAATACCTTACGGCACTCCCCAGATGGCCTTAGAAATGTTTAGACTTTTTGAGGATGAGAATTTGGCAGAGTGCAAAATTCTGGCGATGGCCGGTCACGAGGACGGCATTATCTGTTTTGGCAGCACCTTGGACGAAGCTGGCAAAGTGCTTTCGGCTGTGATTGGTTACACATGAGATCTTGCACTATTCTCAGAAAAAGCTAAGAAACCGGGTTTATTGACAAAAAACCTAGGGTTCTACCTGTGTCTATGGCAAGAAACTAAGGTGATGACGTGGATGCCTGATTTGAGTTAGACTGAGCTTTACCCTTGACATCGGGCCGCTGGCTCGATTTAGCCTAATGGGTTCAAAACTTTTGAAGTGCCTCTTGCCTCTGCGGTAAGGGAAAGATATTTTTAAATAGAAACACATTATATAACAAAAGCTGAGAGTCATCGTGAATCAAACTAAACTTGTAAGCTCAAAAGAATTGCAATCAGAGGTATCTCGTCTCACCGAAGAGCTGCAAATGCGCGACCAATTGGTGCAGCAGTTGTCTCAAGAACTTTTCAGGCTGGTGAAGGGCAATTCTAGTTTTGTGCCGCCACCGGAAGTTTCCGATCGCCACCAAGCTCAAATGCACGCAATGCGGGAACAACTCCAAGCTGTTGAAGAACAGGTGGGTTTTTATCAGGAACAAATCGCAGAGAGGGATGCAGAGGTTTACCAACTGCGGCAGTCGGTGCAAGAATTGACGGATCGCTCTCGGATGCTAGAACAGGTGGTTCAGGAATTGCCAGGGGTTTACCGCCAGAAGTTTGCCGAGCGCATCGAGCCAATTAAGGAAAAGTTGGAGCAACTGCAAAAGGAAAACCGCCAGTTGCACACAGAGTTGCAAAGCGTAACTTACCGTCTAGCTGTGCGGAACCGCAAAGCTAAGGGCTTGGATCTGCCGAGTGTCGATGCTGAGGACGATCGGGGCATTCAAATGCCGAGCTTTGGCAATGTCTAAGGTTTTGATTGTGGCGAGTGGTGAGAATGATCCGGCCGCAAGTCTCAAGGCGGCGATCGCTCAATCTAATCCTTTAACTGAAGTCAATATCTGTGGGGTTTCTGAACTCAATTCTGCCGCGATCGCTCCGGGTGGGGCGATCGTTTGTCCTTTGACGCTGAATGTGCCAGAAAACCTGGTTTTTCCGGCTCAAGATGTGTTTCGATTTTGTGGCAATGTTTCGGCGGCGCGCGATCGAGTGTTCCAGGAGTTGCTTTTTCCCGTCGGGGGTGGCAATTTTTTGCTGCCTGTGGTGTTGACGGCAAAGGGCCCACTGTATGCTGAGGTGATCGGTGGGGAACCTGACAAGCAGTCTGGCGAGTTGAGTTACTATCAACCGGTGCATTTGTCGGATGTTTGGCGACAGCAGTTGTATGAGTTGGCTTACCGCTTGCTGAATCTTTTAAATGCGCCCCCGGCGACTTATTTGATGCAGTTCGGGTTCGTAGGAGAAAGGATTTGTTTCGATCGACTTTGGCCTTTTCCGGCTGCACCTGCGATCGCTTCTGTCGGCGTTCAAGTGCCGGATTTATTTGTTTGTCATTGGTATTGCTTGACAAATCAACCTATTTATGATATAGAAATTAACTCTGTGGTTGCTTGAAGTCTCTTGCAAACTTGAGATTTAAACTCGGGATCTCATTTTAATCAAGCAACTAAAGCCGGAGTTTCAGTGGAGATAACTTGCTCAAAACTGTCGAAGATTTCAAAGAGTTGGTCGAGTTGAGTAATTTCAAAAATTAGCTTGACTGTGGCTGAGAGGTTGCAGATGACGAGGCGGCATCCCCGGTGGCGGGCGGCGTTGAGTCCGCCGACTAAGGCGCAGATCCCGGAACTGTCGATAAAATCTACGGCGGCCATGTCTATTACCCAGAGTTTGTGGCGATCGGGCACAATCTCGGCTAGCTGTTGCTGGAGGAGGCTGCCGGCTTGGGAGTCGAGGCAGTTGTGAGGTTGAAGGACGATGGGCTGGTTGAAGTTAGGAAATTCCATAGCAGTTATCCTACGATCGTAAAGTATGAATAAGTGAGTTTATTTGCTGACTCTGTTGAAAGACTCATGGGATTTCAGCCTATGTTTTAGGATGCGCGCTCGCCCTTGTGGGAATCGATGGGGAGAGCCGTTGTGATAAATTTAGTAGGAAACTGGCTAGCGATCGCGCGGAATGCAACCGCAACAATTCTCTATTCCTCTAGTATGCCTGAAAGGCTAAAGTTTAGTTGAACCAGCGATCGCGACAACAGTGTGTTCTTCATCACAGCGAAAGATTGCACTATTGGCTGAATCGAGCCAATATATAAATGTATTGAGCTTTGCAAAAGTTTACGAAGGCAGTATCGAATGTCTTTTGAGTTTTTATCGTTAGAGACTATTCAGCAGTTTGCGCGCGATTACGGCTACTGGGCAGTATTCCTGGGAATTTTGCTGGAAAATCTGGGAGTTCCTCTTCCAGGCGAGACTATTACGATTGCTGGCGGGTTTTTAGCTGGCAGCGGGGAACTGAATTACTGGTTTGTACTCGGCAGTGCGATCGCTGGTGCGACTGTGGGCGGAAACCTTGGTTATGCGATCGGCAGGTACGGCGGCTGGCCATTGCTGCTGAAGCTGGGGCAATTTTTCCGCTTTCGAGAAGAACAACTGTTTGACTTAAAAGAACAGTTTAGCAAAAATGCAGCTAAAGCCGTATTTTTGGGTCGTTTCATAGCACTGCTGCGAATTTTTGCTAGCCCCCTAGCGGGTATTGCAGAAATGCCTTTTTGGAAATTTTCGCTGTTCAATGTTCTGGGTGCTGCAAGCTGGGCATCTGTAATGGTGAGTTTATCCTACTTCTTGGGACAAGTTGTGTCTTTGGAGAAATTGGTAGCTTGGGCCGCTCAATTTGCGGTATTTGCTTTGCTGTTAGCAGTTGCTTGGATTGCAATTCCTATTTGGTTGGAGTCGCGGAATTTGGACAAGACTAAATAAGATTGCTGGTTAGACTTTTTGCAAGAGTTCTGGATTTTCTGTTTTTAACTGCCGATAAACGCAAATGAACACAGATATTATCTATTTTTGTAAAAAGTCTAATGCTTGTCGATCGCCTATTAATAAGTCAGGGCTTCTGTCCTCAAAATCATCAAGTTTGTAGCGATAATTTCTGTCCTCAGTCCCATCTTTGCTTAGTATGAGGATGTTCTTGGATTGAGTTAAATAGGATTTCAAAAACTTGATCGCTATAATTATAATTCACAGAATGCTGCTAACTAGGGAGGAGAAGAAGTGCGATCGGAATAATCAGCGCGATCGCGAAAAGGCGATGTAATAAATACTCTAGCTCTTCAATTACTTTAAACAGTCCATTAGCAATATATTCAGGACTTACGTAATCAGCGCGTTAAATCAAGGGTTTCAGATTGCTTCACTAGGCTCTCTTCGGATATGAAATAGTAGTATGTGTCTAGATTCTCTGGATATCCCTAAATACACCAATAAACACCTTATTTACGAGGGAACCCAAACATTCAGCAATTTTAGCTTGATTAGTTCGGTCATTTAGCAATAACAAAATCATACTTTTTTATCTAAAATCTCCTTTTTATTCCTCTTTTAATGCTTATTCCACTTGCTCTATTTGTTTTGGAGTCCGATAATTTTGAGCGGATAGTGTTGCAGTAATTGACGGAAATACTTTTGAAGTATACCGTATTTAAAGGCACAACAGCTTGTTTCAATTTCATTTAAAATTGTAGCAACGAATCATCTGTTGTGAATTCCTCTTCCCCTTTCTTCCTCTGCGTCCTCTGCGTTTACTTTCAAAAGTATAAATTTAACCGCAGATATACACACTGGTGTTTAGACTAAGCAGCATAAATTGACTCAGCTATGGCTGAGTTACTAAAAGAAAATATGGAAGAGGAAAAA
>NZ_JAUBUI010000089.1:0-22741 GCF_036705385.1 Microcoleus sp. B3-A4
GATTTTAAATCACCCTAACCTTCCTTCAGTCTTGTCTTATGGTACTTTGGCTGCTTAAAAACTGTCCGGAGTATTGTCCTATAAAAGCAAGAATATGCGATCGACTTTAGGAAAACTCAAATCCCTTGACAAAACCCTCGACCCCTCGCAGCCGACGCCTGTGTGTCAGAAAAATTGCCCGCCGAATAGTCTGCACTCCGGCTCCTAACAGGTGTCCCCCCCTTATGGTAGATAACACTCAGGTCGGTAAGCCTGTTATATTGGCAGTATTGAGGCAAGTTTCGGGACTACAGTTACTTGCACGTAAAGGAGTCAGACTGTCTGCTTCCAGACTCTACTTACTTCCGCCAACAACTACCAAACCCCACCTAATGCAAGCTATGAACAACCAAAAAGTCAGTGTAGTCATTCCGGCATTGAATGCTGCGAACACTCTGGCCGAGACAGTTGCCTCCGTACTCAATGGTACCCACAAGCATCTAGAAATTTTAATTGTTGATGACTGCTCTACTGACGCTACTGACAAAGTTGCTGCTAAGCTGGTCGAGCAAGATTCGAGAATTCAATACTTCCGGAATCCCCAAAATTACGGGGTTTCTAAGTCGAGAAATTTAATGATGTATCGCGCCACAGGCGAGTATGTAGCATTTCTCGACAGCGACGATACCTGGGAACCCAACAAGCTAGAAGTTTGTTTAAAGATGCTCGCAGACAATCCCGAACTCAAAGCTGTGGCTCACGCTTTGCGGTATTTAGACAAGCGCGGCAACAAGTTGAGTTACATTCCCACCTATCCTACAACTAAAGCAGAAATGCAGGCGATTAAGGAGACAGGCGAAAGTCCTTGGGTTTTCCCGTCTTCTGTTATAGTCGAGCGCTCTATTCTTATCAAAGAAGGTGGCTTTCCAGAAGAGTGGCAGGTAGGAGAAGATACAGAGTTATTTACCAAAATTGCTCAAAAGTACGGTTTGCTAGCGACGACAGAAGCTTTGGGAAACTATCGGATTAGAGGGAACTCTCTCACAGATAAGCACTGGCTCAAAAAGCGCATAGCTTCTGATTGTGTCAAGGAAAACCAACTGCGGCGCTTGCGCGGAGAAAAAGAGTTATCGCTCAACGAGTACGAACAGCTATGCTTTAAGAATTTGCCTGTTTTGAAAAGGCTCAACAAATTCCGAGAACTTTTGGCACTGCACTACATGAGAAAGCTGGGACAAAGTTTTTTAAATCGGGAGGTTTTGCCGACTATTATTTACGGCCTCGCTACCACAGTGCTCAATCCTCAAGCTACTCTGAACAAGTGGAAATGGATGAAAACTCACGAAAAGTTGAGTGATCAAAGGGCAGAAGGCATCAGCCATTCGGCAGAATTCAACAACCCTCACCAATCATCTGAAATCGGCGGGCTGTCCTAACGGAGCTTATATTTGTATCTAGGTTTTAGTCCAGAAATTAGGTGATGCCCATCAAGCAGAATAAAAGCCGATCGCGCAGGGGCTGGTTAATACGCGAGATTCGGGTTTGGAGCCGTATTTGACTGTTAATATCCTGTCTGGTCAATTACCTGCAATACCAACTACAGTGGCTTGCAGCCGTGCGATGGGGCACAATATAAAAATCTTTGAAAGTCGCGATCGGATATCACCCTTGATTTATTAGACCGCCAGCTTCAACCCTATACGGGGCGGAAATATCAGCGTTCACCCGCCGTGCTATTTGCCCCCACAACAGTTAGAATAAATAATGTATATAGCGGTTCTCAAGCGTGGTGAGGTATGTCCACGGAGGCCACGGAGGCCATGAGTACCTCATCTTTCTGAGAAAGGCTATAAGTAAAAAGGAAAGTTTTTTGAATTAAAAAATGGGTAGCAAACCCCTTTTTGAGGCAGAAAATAAAAGCAAAAATTTATAAAACATTCTGCCTTCTACCTTCAGAAGACGATCGCCTTTTTACTTTGAATTAGATTGAATTTATGGACTGGCAAGAAATTTCTGGCAATTGGGTATTAATTCCTTCAAGACCGATCGCGATCGTACATTTTCTCGGCGGTGCATTTGTGGCGACAGCACCGCAACTCACCTATCGCTGGCTGTTAGAGGCTTTGGGGAACCAAGGATATCTTGTAGTAGCAACGCCGTTTGTCAATACTTTGGATCATATTGCGATCGCCCGCGATGTCCTCAACAAATTTGAAAATGCCCTCGATCGCCTGCGCGGCACTAAATTGCTCAAATCTTCCTATCTCCCCATTTACGGGATGGGACACAGCATGGGATGCAAACTGCACTTGCTGATCGGTTCTGTATTTGACGTAGAAAGGGCAGGCAATATTCTGATTTCTTTCAACAATTATGCGGCATCGGAAGCAATCCCGATCGTGGAGCAAATTTCCCCCGTCTTTAAAGTGGAGTTTACCCCTTCCCCGCAAGACACCAATCGCCTCGTCCAAGATAGGTATCAAATCCGGCGCAATCTTTTAGTCAAATTTAACGGCGACAACATCGACCAAACCCTGCTGTTGACCAAACTGCTAAAAGCACGATTTCCCGACATGATTACCGTTCAGACTTTGGCCGGCAACCATCAAACGCCATTGGGCCAAGATGTTAGCTGGCCTGTGGGTCAAATTTTTACGCCCTTCGACGCGATCGGGCAGTGGGTCAAACAAGAAGTGTATCGAGAATTAAATGAATTAAAACGGACAATTCTGCTGTGGCTGAATCCTCTGTCCAAGGATTTTAAATCTTAAAGTTCAGATTTTAGCTTGGTGACATTAAATTTAAAAATTACCCATAAACTCTATCTGTAGTGCTTAGGTTTTACCTACCCGCTACCAATAGTGGTGAAAAGCCGTTTGCCTAAGTCCTAAAACTGCCAAGGGATGTCTAAGCTATGTACTCATAGCGGTGATGAGCCTACTTTTCCGACTTTTCCGACTTTAAAGATCCGACTTTTCCGACTAGACTTTAGCCTGAGTGATCAGTTAATATAGCGATAGGTGCATCCGACGCTAGGTAAATTACCGCCTAAATTAATTGCAAGTTGTTTGTCCACCTATTATTAACTTCATGAGTCGATATTAAAATGAATAACAATGATGAAAAAAACCGTTTTACCAAACGCAATCTTGTTCGCTCAGAACAAATTCCTGGATGAGGTTTTCAAAGTCCAGGTGGTATTGAATTCACTCAACTTTTATTAGAAAATTATTTCGATTTCAATAAGCTGATTAATACACACAATATTGCCAGCAGATCCTGAAATTACGCGATCACAAGATGCTCAACGCTAAAAGCTGTCGCGCCTCAAATTTTTCAAGCAGATATAGCCGACAACAGGGTTTTCGATGCCAAATTATCCAGTGATTGAGAAATTGAAGATGCTCAAAAAAACAACACAATTAAAAAATATGCTGTTATCCAAAAATCTAGAATTTTTGGTAGAAAGTCATAATGGCATTAGTGCAAAAATTGCTGAAGAAGCAGGTTTTAAAGGAATTTGGGCTAGTGGTCTGAGCATATCTGGTCAGCTTGGTGTGCGTGACAATAACGAAGCTAGTTGGACTCAAGTGCTAGAAGTTATTGAGTTTATGTCTGATGGCACTTCAATTCCAATTCTTTTAGATGGAGACACTGGCTACGGTAACTTTAACAATGTACAACGGTTGATAAAAAAGTTGGAGCAACGTAATATTGCTGGGGTTTGTCTTGAAGACAAACTATTTCCTAAAACCAACAGTTTTATCAAGGGAGATGCACAACCTTTAGCTGAGATTGAAGAATTTTCCGGCAAAATCAAAGCCGCAAAAGATGCTCAAAATGATGATGACTTTGTAGTGATAGCCCGGGTGGAAGCCTTTATTGCAGGTTGGACTTTATCAGAAGCTATAAAACGGGCTGAAGCTTACCATCAAGCCGGGGCTGATGGGATTTTGATACACAGTGCCCTGACAATACCCGACGAAATTTTAGCATTCAAGCGTGAGTGGGGCGATCGCTGTCCAGTAGTGATTGTACCTACTAAATATTACAGCACTCCCACTGAAATATTTAGAGATAATGGTTTCTCTATTGTCATCTGGGCCAATCACCTGTTTCGGTCTGCTGTGACAGCCATGCAACAGGTGACTAAGACGCTAATGAAGGAACAAAACTTGCTCAACATTGAAGATTCCATCGTTTCTGTTTCGGAAATTTTCCGTCTTCAAGGAGCAACTGAACTTTTAGAATCTGAGAAACGCTATCTTCCCAAAAACCCTAAAGGTGTCCGTGCCCTCATCCTCGCTGCTTCAAGAGGCATTCAATTGGGTAAACTGACCGAAGAACGACCCAAATGTATGTTAGATATGCAAGGTCATACTTTGCTTTCAAGGATTGTTGATACATATCGGACTGTAGGCATTAAGGACATCACCGTAGTTCGGGGTTACAAAAAAGATCTGGTGGCTCTACCTAACCTGCATTATGTAGACAACGATAATTATGGTTCTAGCGGTGAACTCGTTTCGCTGCACTTGGGTTTGAAGAATATCGCTGATGATAATCACGACCTGATTGTAGGTTATGGTGATGTTCTGTTCAAAAAATATATTTTACAAATGCTGTTGGACTCAGAAGAGGATTTTGTAGTAGTTGTAGATTCAGAAAAGAAAAGTTCCAGTAATAATCTCGTCCGGAAAAATTACGCCGATTGTTCGCTGCCTTACTCAAAGGATGCCTTCTATACCAAAGTTTATCTTCAGCAGATCGATCGGGATTTAACGGAAAATCAAAGGTCGGGAATGTGGACAGGCTTACTAAAAGTGTCCGAGCGAGCCAAACCTATTTTATTGGACGTATTAAATACGCTGCTCTTGCAACCCGAAATTCAACAGCGGGGCAGAATGCTAATTCTCATTAATGAGTTGATCCGACGTGGTTATCGAGTAGAAGTGCTTTATATCTCAGGGCATTGGCTGAATGTTGACCATATCCAAGATATGCTCAAAGCGGAGGTGTTTTAAATGATTCAAGCTGAAAGCTTTATTCGAGTGGCGAAAGACAAAGGATTTGATTTTTACACAGGGGTTCCCTGTTCCTATCTCACATCTTTTATCAACTATGTTATTGATTCTCCCGATCTTCAATATGTAGGAGCGGCTAACGAAGGAGAGGCTGTGGCGATCGCCTCTGGGGCAGAACTAGCGGGGATGCGTAGTGTTGTGATGTTTCAAAATTCGGGTTTCGGCAATGCAGTCAATCCCTTAACTTCGTTGAATCAAATCTTTAAAATTCCCATCCTGATAATTGTTACATGGCGGGGGCAACCAGATGGAGCGCCTGACGAACCGCAACACCAGCTTATGGGCGCAATTACTCCCCAATTGCTGGAACTAATGCAGATTCCTTGGGAATATTTTCCCACACAAACCGCAGACATTGAGCCAACTATCAGTCGTGCGGTGGCACACATGACACAGCATCAGAGTCCCTATGCTTTGGTGATGAAAAAAGGTTCGGTGGAATCTTGCGATTTAAACTCATTATTAACTGTTAAACCTCCGTCTATCACTCCAGAGATTCCCTCTATCTCTGAGAAAATGAGCTTTACCCGTAATGAGATGCTTCAAGCCATCCAAGCAGGTAGTCATCCCCAAGATATTGTACTAGCAACCACAGGTTATACGGGGCGGGAACTTTATGCAATTGAAGACCGGGAAAATCAATTTTATCAGGTTGGTTCTATGGGGTGTATTTCCAGTCTGGGATTGGGTATTGCCCTCGCTCAACCCAAAAAGCAGGTAATAGTCATTGATGGAGACGGTGCTGCTTTAATGCGCCTGAGTGCTTTAACAACTATCGGTTATGAACGTCCTGTCAACTTGCTACATATCTTACTAGATAATCAAAGGCATGAATCAACGGGTGGACAATCCACTGTGTCGCACTCAATTGATTTTTGCAGGATTGCTACGGCTTGTGGTTACGAAAAAGTAATAGTTGCTACAACTCCTGAAGAAGTTAAATCTTTGTTGGCATCCCCCTTAGAAAAATTAACTTTCTTGTATGTGAAGATCAAGCCCGGGATTCCCGAAAAATTGCCCCGTCCTAAAATTACTCCCCCAGAAGTGGCTCAACGTTTACGAAAAATAATCCAGGTGGCACAATGAAGCGAACAATTTTACTGAATCCAGGTCCCATTACCCTGACAGAACGGGTGCGTCAGGCACTACTTCGAGAAGATTTATGTCATCGAGAACCGGAGTTTGCTGAACTGACACTCGATATTAAAAAACGTTTAGCCAGTGTTTATCCTGAAGCCACGAGTGATTATGAAGCAATTATGCTCACTGGATCGGGAACTTGTGCTGTAGAAGCTATGCTTTCGACATTGATACCTCAGAATGGTAAAGCCTTAGTTGTGAGCAACGGGGTTTATGGAGAACGAATAGTTTCAATGGTAACGACTCATGGGAAAGGAGTAGAGGTTGTTTCCTCCCAATGGCATGAGCCAATGAATCTAATAGAAGTAGAGAAGCATCTTGAGCAAGATTCAGGTATTACTCATGTAATTGCTGTACACCATGAAACTACTACAGGTCGGTTGAATGATGTAGCACAACTAGGTCAACTCTGTAAAAGTAAAAATGTTGCGCTATTGCTTGATTCTGTCTCTAGTTTTGGGGCCGAAAAAATTGAGTTTGCAGATTGGAACTTAGAAGCCTGTGCAGCTACAGCCAATAAATGCCTACATGGGGTTCCAGGAATATGCTTTGTTTTGGTAAAGAAATCTGTTTTTGATTCCCGTCCTTCTGCTGCTGAAACTTTGTATTTAGACCTTGATCGCTATCATCAAGAGCAGTTACAGGGTTACTCACCTTTCACCCAAGCGGTACAGATTGTTTACGCTCTACAGGAATCCCTGAAGGAAATGGAAGATCTGGGCGGTTGGATGGCAAGACATCAACACTATTCCCATCTTTCCCAACAAATTCGCCAATGTTTAAGAGAATTAGGTATTTCAACCTTATTGGATGAGCCGGATTATTCTTGTGTGCTAACTTCTTTTAATTTACCGTTAGGCTATAGTTACGAAAAAATTCACGACAGTTTGAAGAAATCTGGTTTCATTATTTATGCAGGTCAAGGGAGATTAAAAAAAGACATTTTTCGGATCGCAAATATGGGTGATATTCAACTTGATGATGCGAAACGTCTTCGGAATTGTCTACAAAGTTTGTTTCGCTAATATTGCGTATTTAATTTGGGGAGATAGCTTATGTTTTTTGTCCAAATACCAATTAGTATATGTCTTTTCTTGCCATTGCGCTTGTCCTTTTGTCTGCCACGATTCACGCAACTTGGAATCTGTTAGCACATTCCCAAAAGTTAAGTGGGACATTACTTTTGCGGTTTCATTGGCTGACTGGCTTAGTTGGATTGATACCAATTCTGCTGGGAGAGTTGAAGGGGAATCCCTTGCCTCCGGCAGCTTGGGGATTGGTTGTTCTGACTGGATTATTACAATCCTTCTATTTTCTGGGTTTGATGATGGGCTACCGTAATGGCAATTTCAGTATTGTTTATCCGGTAGCTCGCGCCTTACCGATACTTTTCCTCGCCTTCTTTGATGTTGCCAGAGGGCAGTTTCCTTCACCGATTGGCTGGCTGGGTATTATTCTGGTGCTTATTGGTTGCATACTCATACCATTAAAATCTTTGCGAACAATCAAATTAGCTGACTACTGGAATAAATCTACCATTTGGATTCTAATGATTATGTTTGCTACTGTAGGCTATACAGCAGTGGACAAGTTAGCATCTGAAATTTTAACGCCTGGGGCTGAAGCCTCCGCCCGTTACGCCTTTTTACAAGCTATTTTCACTGTGCCATTTCTGTGGATTGTCCTGAAATTGATCGAAGAACCGATGGATAAAGAGACAGGATTAGCTTCTTGGAAATGGTCAGCCTTATTTGCCTTTTTTGTTTTTATCTCTTACTGGTTAATGTTGTGGGCATTCCAGCTTAGTCCTTACATTAGCTATTTATCAGCACTACGCCAGTTTAGTCTAGTGATTGGTGTTTTATTTGCGGGTCTATTTTTAAAGGAAAAAGTACCTCCGTTACGGATTGGTGCGGCGGCGGTGATCGTTTTGGGTATGTTCTGCATTAGTCAAGCCTCCTAATTTTGATAAGATGCCGATGCTGGCATTTCTAAACAACGCACAGTAATTATGATTACCCACCGCATTGCTCCTGCCTTGCGTGCAGATAAGATGTTTGTGCTGGAAAATGGCAGTATTTTGGCATCTGGTAGCCCTAGGGATTTACTCCTACAAAAAAGAACCCCTACCACACTTTGGCAACAAGTTATGCGGGAAATACCGATGCTATGGGAATTGCCAGTATCTAGGGCGGTGCAGTCAAATCAAAAGATCATAAGCTGCTACGCAGCTTAAGAGTCACCCAGGGTTCTAAGGGAAGGGTTGAGGGCTACCCTCAACCCTTACCCGCTAAAAATATTAGTGTTATTTTCGATCGTCGATACAGGGCGAATAATTTTTGACGATCGACAAACAGTTCCGTCCATCAGCCGTTCTCTCGTAACTCATACTGTCTGCGATGTCTTTGATCAATTTTAGGCCCCGCCCGCCCGGAGAGTGAACATCGACTTTTTCCGAAATATCTTTGATTTTTTTCTCTAAATCAAACGGATCGCCCGAGTCCCAAATTTTAATCTCTAAAGATTCAGCGAACACCGCCACCTGAATGTCAACAGGCAAATCCGCTGGTTTGCCCTTGTGGGCGTGACGCACCGCATTCGTAAAGCCCTCAGCCAAAGCCAACTGACACCTTATCCACACACTTGTAGGAATTCGCGAGTCGTACAATTGTGCAAACCACGACAAAACCCAGCTTAATCCATTCAGACCTGTATTGACTTGAAGATCCGCTTTTTTTAGCATCGGCAACTTTTCGGAACCCTTTAATTCAATCACGCTCACCACAGAAGTTCTTCATCGGCCCGTGGGCAAAATACAACCATAAAAAATACGATGAGACAAAATACAACGGCGGCAAAATTGAATGGTAGTTTGAGGATACTAGCTTTGGTGGGCCGTCGAGCGATGTCTAATCCACTAATTCGGTTAGTCACTATACCATAAATAGCACTTCCATGTCAACCAGCGCCTGTGGCAAATAAAAGTCTATAAAAATTTATATTCTGAGTATAAACTGAGTGAAGTTCGATCGCGCCAAATTTCCATCAAATTTTAACGTAAATTGAACTCAACGACCCGCCCTCAAAAGCAATTACCTCGAAAGCGATGTCAATAAACTATACTCAATCTCAGACAAGGGCGCTGACAGGATATATTTTAAATGACCCCCAGACCTTGAAAAACTTGTAGTACCTAAGTGCCCATGTTTCAAATTCTGGTTATTGACGATGATACGGCTGTTCAAGAACTGCTGAGAAGAACCCTGAAAAAACAGGGTTACGAAGTAACAGTAGCAAGCAATGGCGAAGACGGTGTAGCCCAGGCGCAAAAATTGCGTCCGGCCCTGATAATTTGCGATTGGATAATGCCGCGCTTGACGGGCATAGATGTCTGCCGTCGAGTTAAGGCAGATCCGGATCTGTCAACTACACAATTCTTTTTGTTGACTTCTTTGGGTTCGATCGCCGATCGAGTCAAAGGGCTCGACGCAGGTGCCGACGATTTTATCTCGAAGCCGATCGAACTCAACGAGTTGCAGGCGAGAGTACGCGCGGGATTGAGGCTGCACCAACTCAGCCGAGATTTAAAAATAGCCAAGCAAAGTCTGGAAGCAGAGTTAGCCGAGGCGGCCGAGTACGTGCAATCGCTGCTGCCAGATCCGATGACGGAACCTATCAGCATTGAGGCAAAATTTATTCCCTCCCGGCAGTTGGGGGGAGATTGCTTCGACTACAACTGGCTAGATGCCGATTATTTGGCGATTTACTTGCTCGACGTAGCCGGTCACGGTTTGCGGGCGGCGCTGCCTTCTGTGGCAGTGCTGAATTTGCTGCGATCGCGCGCGCTCCCCAACATAGACTACTACAAACCCAGCGACGTTTTGCGCGCCCTGAACACCACCTTCCAGATGAGCTACCAAAATGACAAGTATTTCACCATCTGGTATGGCGTTTACAACCGCATTTCTCGCCAGCTAGTTTATGCCAGCGCCGGCCATCCACCAGCCGTGTTGATTTCCCAGTCCCCTGCGAGCACTGCTAAAATCCAGCGATTAAAAACCCCCGGAATGCCTGTCGGGATGTTCCCCGACGCCCCCTATGTCGATAATTGCTGCGATGTCGAGGATTTGAGCACTCTCTACATCTTTAGCGACGGGGTATACGAGATCCACCAACCTGACGGCAATATCTGGGGGCTTGACCCTTTCGTCGATCTGTTAGCAGCTTACAACGGTGCAAGTGCCGACCAGTTAGAGCTGGTTTTGAACTACATTCAAAAGTTGAACGCTAAAGCAGTTTTTGATGATGATTGGTCTTTACTCAAGGTAAACTTTGGCTAGCTGACTTCTTGCATTGCATCTGCGACAAAATAGCAAGAAGGCAGCAGCCCAAAGATTTAGTTAGTTGAAGGAATTTTGCTATTAAAAGCATCGCGGGTCGGAAATATCTCGAAAACTCGATCCATGCTGGTGAGTTCAAATAAGATGCGGATTTGCTCGTTGATAGAACAGACAACTAATTGACTCCCAGCGGCCCGGACTGTTTTGAGCGCCAAGACTAAAGCGCCTAAACCAGAACTATCCATAAATGTCACATCAGTGAAGTCTATCAATACCACATCGGCTCCCGCTTCCACTAGGTCGCTAATCTCTTGGCGGAATTGACTTGCCTTGGTGCCGTCTAAAATGCCAGAGGGCTGAATAATTTTAACTACAGGACTCATATTTTGCGGTGGGAATGTCAGAATTTCTAGCCAGACTAGGCTAGTATAGCTGCGAGATGGACTCCGATCCAAATAAGAGACGGGGAAAGTGCCAGAGCCTGAGAGCGGGAGAAGAGTTTTGAGTGAAAAAGATGGTGGTCGTCGCGGATCGTAACGCCGATCGGAGTCGCAGCGCTTCGCCGGGAGTGAATTTTGAGATAGGGACAATATTTGTTCTGCCGAAGGCCTTCTGGTATTAATCAAACTCGGCTAACTTTGGCGCGGTAGAGGAGTTTGTCGCCTTGTCTGTAGCCTGTGTAGCGGACTTTGACGGGTTCTCCGGGTTCGGCTGTTCCTTCGATGAGCTGGTGCTGTTGGGGGTTGTAGGGAATCTCGGCTCCGACTGGGGCGATCGACTCGACTCCCCAATGCTCCAATAACTGCTCGACGGGCCGCAGCAAGGGCAGTAGTTTCTGAGCCCGCAAGTTGTGATTTTCCTGAGCTTTGCTCGCAGCAGTCGGCCACTGCAACATCCAAGATTCTAAAATTTGCACGCTAGATAGCTGGAATTCCTGCAGCAAAGATTCTCGCTGCTGTTCGATCGCAGCTTGCAGGCGCTGATATTCTTGTTCTAGGGCTGTCGGTGGTGCCTGTTCTAACTCTACATAGTCTGGCGCCAAGGTTGCGAGCAGTTCATTTAAGGAAATTTGCAAAGCTTGACTGATTTTGAGCAGGATGTTGGCTCGGGTTTGCAAAGCTAAGCCGCGACGCAGGCGGATGACCTGAATTTCGGGAACTCCTGCTTTTTGGCTGAGTTCTCGATCGCTCGAAAGCCCCGCCTGTTCCATCAGCCGTTGCAGTTGAGGAGCATAATCTGGAATATTGGCAGTCACGAAAAACTCATCCAAATTAATAAATGGACATATTCTCGATCCTAAACTGTCACGAGCCTTAACGAAATACATTTTTGGGGCGGGCTGTTCGGCCCGCCCCACAGCAGTTTCGCAATTTATGAAGATGCAAGTTCAATTCTTGAAAGCTTGCTATTTGACGGCTACTTTTTCCCGGGCGGCGGCTGTTGCAGTTGTCGCAGAACCTTGCAAATGCGCTTCTAGGAACCACAAACGCTTGTCAATTGTCCGCGAGATTTCAGTATACAAGTCAGCGGTGTCGGCGTCGCCGAGTTCACCTGCTTTGTCAATGGCGACTCGCAGGTGTTGGGCGTAGGGTGCGTAGCGATCGGCCAAAGCCGTCACATATTCTTTCCCATCTAAAATGTCGAAAGGAAACTCTGGCAAAATCGAATCAGCAGCCGCTGCGCGGGCTGTTCCTACAGCCAAACCGCCCAAAGCTGTGACCCGTTCCGCAACCAAATCGATGTATTCTTCGAGTTCTGTTGCCATTTCGTCAAACAGCAAGTGCAACTGGTAGAAGTCCATGCCTTTGACGTTCCAGTGAGCTTGCTTGACTTGAGTTTTTAAGTCCAGAGTCGTTGCCAGCGTGGCGTTTAGCAGCCCGACTACTTGAGAGCGGGTGGCTGCTGACATATCGATGCGGGTCGGGTAAAGATGTTGTTTGTGGTTGTTGGTAGTCATAGGTTTTTAGCTTGTTATTAGTGATTGTCGATCGAAGATCTTAGAAAGCTTTGGGCGAGAGAATATTTGACTGTTGTGAATTTCTGTTGAGAGGCTCAGGCTAGGTGCATCTGCAACACGGCACGGGTAGCTCGGCGTACTTTACAGCGGATAGTTTCTAAACCGAGACGCTGGCAAGCTTCGTATCGGTGGCAGCCGGAAAATCCGTAATATTGACCATCTACTTCTAGCACATCGATGGGTTCGTTTAAACCTACCTCGCGGATGGATTCCATGAGGGTGGCTACTTTGCTTTGGTCGTTGACTCGCGGCAGGGGGCGGCGAATCTGGTTGAGGGGTATTTCTTCGATCCTCATGGCGGCTGTCTGTTTTGCTTCTTGTTAAATCATACTCGTTATGACTTCGTGTTGTCAATAAATATGAGGACTTACGCAAAAACCTGGTTTCTGCTGGGAATATGGGGGTTAGAAAATCTCAACTACTGCTATCTTGGCAGGCAATCCCAAAAAAGAAGTATGAATTGGCAACACGCAGCACAGGCAGGATTTTTCATGCCTTTCGATAGATCGATCGACCTCAACCTTCTAGCTACAGTGGGAGAAAAGATAAATTGTGGCTTGAAATTATGGCATCCTCCCAACCCCTCAAAGGCATTGAATTGATCGACTGCGCCAAAGCTAACGCCCAACAAGGAATCGCCACAGCCGCGAAGCTTTGCGGCTACGGAGGCGACCTCAACACCTTCGAGCGGGAACTGAAAAAGGCTTGCCAAGACATCGGCGTCGAAGTCAAGGAGTTAAGCGACTTGATTACGACTCAGCAGATGATGAAACAAGGAATGGGTATTGAAGTCGCTCCAGATACTCCCTCAGAACTCTAGGCTCAATCTCCACGGCACCAGTTTTAGGGCTAAGATTGCCCCGACACCAGTATTTTGAGTCTGCTAGCTGAGGCAGGCTAGAATGTTTTGCATGGGAGCTTCCGACTTTAGCCAGGAGTCGCGTTTTCTCCCGCGAAGAGGGTGCTTTCTGGAGGGTGCTGAGATTGTTAGGAGGACTGTCGTGTCAGATCAGCAAGACCGAATTATGCGTTTGTTTATAGAGGAGGCTAAGGAGCACCTCGATACTCTAGAAAATGGTTTAGTGGATTTAAAGTCCACGATGAAAGACCCCGAAAGCGTCCAAGAGATGTTTCGAGCCGCCCATTCCGTGAAAGGAGGGGCGGCTATGCTCGGCTTAGATAGTATTAAAACAACCGCTCACCGCTTGGAAGATTGTTTTAAGGTGCTCAAGGACGGGCCCGTCAAGCAGGTTGACCAAACGGCAGAATCCCTATTTTTAAAGGGAGTTGATACGCTTAAGGACTTGCTGGGGCGACTGGAGGGGCCTTTCGGCTTGAGGAATGAAGAGGGAGAAAAACTCGTGCAGCAGGTGATGCCTGTTTTTGCTCAACTGGAAACTCACCTCAATAAGTTGGCGTCGGGCAAAGTGCAGGCTGCTGGGTCTGGTACGCCCGCCGCTCCAACAGCGGGCGCTGTGCCGGCGAATTTTGCTGTTGAAGTGATGGCTTTACTCAAAGAAATGTTGCAGGTGTTCAAGCAGAAAGAATCGGCTGCTAGTCGCTCTGAGTTGACGGCTGTGTGCGTTCGCCTCTATAAGTTGGGAGGTAAAATAGAGACTTGGCAAAATTTAGTAAAAACCGCTAGAGCAGCGATCGTTAATCCCAAAAACTCTTATAAAGTCTTAGCTCCGCTGATTATCAAAGAACTCAAGGAAGCTGGCGATTTAGTACAAGTGGGGAAAGTCAAGACGATCGTTCCGAGTAAAAATTTGCTACTTTTGGCAGCAAGCCCAAAACCAGCAGAGACAAGCGCCGCAGCAGCCCCAGCCGCAGCGTCGAAGCAAGTAGCACTTCCAGCCGAACCGAAGGCGGTAGTCAAGCTTTTGCTCAAAACTTTCAACAAAAAGCAACTCTCGGAAATCGCCAAGTTACTGGTTAACGCCATCAAATCCTCGAACTAGGAGTTTTGGCAGTAGAAGATAGATTGACACTCCTAGGCCTAAAGGCGTGAGGATTCTTCGTTCATTGACTCAACTTGCCCAGACAAGATTTCTCCAGCCAGAGTAGAGGTTGAATCTCCCGAAGCGTTCGGATTTAAGATCCAGGTTCCTACATGACCTGTAGTACCCAAGGCTAGATTCAGGATATTTCTAGCCGCATTCCAATCTCTATCTAATTCAAGTCCACATTCGCAAATGTGGGTTCTAGTAGATAGAGATTTTTTTACAACCGTGCCACAGTTAGAGCAGTTTTGAGTAGTGTACGCAGGGTTAACAGCTACCGTTATTTTCCCAAGTTTAATTCCAAAATGCTCTAACCATTTCCTGAATTGATACCAACCTGCATCATTAATCGACTTGGCAAGACAATGGTTTTTAACCAGGTTTCTAATCCTCAAGTCGACCTAGGCGACCAAATCGTTAGATTGGATTACGCAACGCGCTATTTTCTTAGCGTGTTCTTGACGCTGCCTACTTATTTTGAGGTGTGATCGCCCTAATCGATTAATGGCTTTCTTTCGATTGGTAGAACCTTTCTTTTTGCGAGAAACGCGGCGCTGTCGAGACTTCAACCGCTTCTCACTTTTTCTGTAAAATCTAGGGTTCGGTTCGCTATGACCGTTGCTATCGGTATAGAATTCTTTGAGTCCAACATCTAAACCGATTGTTCTACCTGTGGAATTTGTATCGACCGGGAGATCGATCCTTATTACAACTTGGACGTAGTAACCGTCAGCACGGCGAACTAATCTCACCCTCTTGATTTGGTCTATTTGGTAGAAGTTTAAATCCCAAGTCCCTTTCAGTTTCAACTTGCTAATACCCTTTTTGTCGGTAAAGGTAATTTGCTTGCGCGTCTGGGAAAGCGCCCACCCCGAAGTTTTGTACTCAACTGAACGACAGTTTTTCTTAAACTTTGGATAGCCTTTTTGACCGGGAACCTGGCGCTTGCAATTGTCGTAAAACCGAGCAATTGAATTATAAGCCCGCTCAACCGAGGCTTGACAAGCATGGGAATTCAAAGTTTTGACAAACGGAAATTCAGCCCTCAGCGCTGTATTGTAGCGATAAAGCTCTTTCTGCCCAATGCCTCTGTTGTCCACCCAGTAACGGATGCACTTGTTGCGGAGAAACTGAGCCGTTCTAATCGCCTCATCTATTGCAGCGTATTGAGTTGTTTTTCCTTTGACTTTAAATTCCAGAACGATCATTTGACGTGGAAAAACTCTACGGCAATAGTCTCGCACAAAAAAGTCGCCCGCTTATGGGCGAGGCTTGAAACCCCTTTTTTGGTCAAAGCAATATTTCTGAGGAGGAGAATTTTCGGGAGGGTGCTGGCAGCCGCTCGTTGAGCAGCAACTCGAAAAAAAAATTCACTCATTCGTCGAGATTTTTGCGCTCTACCTTCTACTGTTGGGCAACCCTGCGTTAGAATTAGTGGATATGTAGGCGTGCAATATTGTACCAGAATTAAAAATCGAGCAGGCTTTATAAGGCGGTAGCTGTGAAACCAATACGTTCATTAGAAGATGCTTTAAACCGCTGTCAGGCGATGGGAATGCGCTTGAGCCGCCAGCGTCGATTTATTCTAGAACTTTTGTGGGAGGCAAAAGAACACCTCTCGGCTCGCGAAATTTACGATCGCCTCAACAAACAAGCGCATTCGATCGGTCATACTTCTGTCTATCAAAATCTAGAAGCTTTGTCGAGAGAAGGGATTATTGAGTGCATAGAACGCTCGGAGGGACGCTTGTACGGCAATGTCAGCGACTCTCACTCTCACGTCAATTGTCTTGATACGGCTCAGATTCTGGACGTTCATGTGGAATTGCCGATCGACTTGATCGAGCAAATCCAACAGCAAACGGGTGTCAGAATTGTAGACTACCGGATAGATTTCTACGGATATCGCTCGGCAGAGTCCGCTACGCAAGCATCGAGTGTCAGCGATACGCCAAAGGCTTCGTAACCGATAAAGCCGCCGCTGTTGGAAGCAAAACAGAGCTTTGTGAGCGGCCGGTCGGTCGTATAAAATGATTCAAGTATTTAGCTGCGCTCGATCGGTTGTTTTGCGTCGCCCGCCGGAATTCGGCACAGTATAAAAAACAGTAGAAAAAAAGGAAAACAGAAAATGAAACTCGATCGGCAAGTTTGGCGATCGGGAATAAAATTTACGACTAAACCCAAAAAATCAATCCTACCCCCTACAGGTAAAAGTGTAGACCAAATCCGGCTTTATACCCCCTTTATTTTTTAATCGGCTTGGAGCGGAGCAAAGTGTGTGTAGTTGCGGTTTCAACCGCTGAGTCCGATAGTGGAATTTCTGACCCGGATTTAATATGAGAGCTTAGTTGAATCCCTCCCACAATTCATGTGCAGAGTCAATTTTAAAATCTAAAATCTAAAATCTAAAATCTAAAATTGATGGAATGACGGGGCTTTATACTGTTTTTTCTGCTAAACGGCCCCGGGATCTGTCAATAAATGTTTGATAACTGGTATGATTTACGTGCTTCGAGAGCCTAAAATACTCGGAAGCAACCAGTGGGGCCAGACACGAACCTCACTATAAAACGCCGTAGAGGGAAAGATTGCCAGTACCTTGAAGGAAGTTCTCGATCTCCTTAACAGGAGTCAGAAGCCGACATCACAATCTATAGATTTGATGTGGGAGTGTCACATTTTAGTGCGCATTACAGGACAGGCTGAAGTAATGGCGAGACGACAATCTGACCAATTCCACACACCACCGCAATACAACCCATCCCCTAAACCGACGGCACAGTTCAGTGCAGAGGCGACAGGCGATGCGAGTTCCTCAGTAACGGCGCTGCCGACAGAGGGAAAAAGAACTTTTTGGCAGTGGCAGCTTATCTGGCTGAGTCTCCTGGTGGGATTTGGAGTAACCGGTGCCGCTGCATTTCTGTGGTTGCTGACGATGCCGCCACCGCCGAATTGCCAGCAACTGTCGCCGCTGGCGGCGGACGGAGAGCGACTTTACTGCGCTCAACAAGCCGCTAAGTCGGGCAAGCTAGAACAGCTAGAATCGGCAATGGCATTGGTGCAGGCTTGGCCGAAAGAACATCCGCTATACTCGCAAGGTCAACATTTGATAGGAGAATGGTCGAAAGCCATTCTGGGGTTTGCCAGGGCAAAAATTGAGAGGGGCGATTTGAAGGGTGCTCTGGAGATTGTGGCGAAAATTCCGAAAACCAGTCCGTCTTACCCCGAGGTAGAGGAGGCTGTTACTGCTTGGGAAAAAAATTGGCAGGAGGGCCAAAAACTCTACGATACAGCCCTAGCAGCTTTGAAAAGTGAGGATTTAAGGAAGGCTTGGGATTATGCTCAAGCTCTGTTCAAGCTGGAAAATGTTTTCTGGAGTCAGAAACGGTACAACGAGCTGATCCAGCAGATTTCTTTGGAAAGAAACGGCTGGCAGCGCTTGCAAGAGGCTAGAGATTTGGCGACGGAGGGAACTCCGCAAAAATTCGCTGAGGCGATCGTCCTGGCTCGTAAAATAGACCCGCAGCTTTTTGCCCGCGCTAAAGCTGAGAAGGAAATAGAGGGCTGGAGCCGGACTTTGCTGGCAATGGCTACTAAGCGGTTGGGGGCGAAAGACCTGCCGGGGGCGATCGAGGCTGCTTCTGTGGTGCCGCAGGATTCGCCGCTGTTTGCGGAAGCTCAAGATTTGATGCAGTTGGGTAGGGCTCAGGCAGTGACGTGGAACCAGTCGATATCAACTCCGCTGCCACAACACATTTTTAGCTTGCTGGAAGGGCAGGGGGCTGCTAGCCAAATTGCTCCGGGTCGCCCTCTGTACAAGCAAGCTCAAGTTCAAATTGAAAATTTGCAGGTGCAGTTTCAAGATTTGCTGCGTCTGCAAGTGGCGAGCACGATCGCTAGTGTCGGTCAGATAGGGACGTTTGGACTAGCGATCGAGCAAGCGCAAACCATCGGACTTAAGCAGCCGCGGCGGGTTCACGCTCAAACTTTGGTGGCGGCTTGGCGTCGGGAAATTCAGCGGATCGAAGACCAATCTTTTCTGACTCTGGCGAAGCAGTTGGCAGAACCGCAAACGGTTGAAGGACTCAAGGGCGGCATGGCTCAGCTACTCCTGATCGCTCAAAACCGCCCCCGCAGGATAGAGGCGCAAACTCTCTTGGCTCAGTGGACGAAACGCATAGAAGTTATTCAAGATCAGCCTTTGTTGGATGAAGCTATCGCCTTGGCGAAGCAAGGAAAACTTAGTGCTGCTATTGAAAAAGCTTCGGCAATTAAGAGCGGTAGGAGTTTGTTCGCGAAAGCTCAAGATAATGTCTATCAGTGGGTGAGCGAACTGCAAGTTGCTCAAGACAGACCGATTCTGGATCGAGCTGCGGAATTGGCGTCTCAAGGCAGTCTAGGAGCGGCGATCGATACGGCTTCCCAAATCGGTTACGGTAGGGCGCTGTATTCAGAGGCGGCAGGTGCGATCGGGCGCTGGAGTGCCGAACTTAGAGCCAATAGTGCACCGCCGCCGGCACCCGCTCGCGAGTACGCGCCGGCTCCAGCAGAGGAGTACGCGCCAGCTCCGCAACAGGAGTATGCGCCAGCTCCGCAACAGGAGTACGCGCCAGCTCCGCAACAGGAGGAGTATGCGCCGGCTCCGGAGCCTTACTATCCGCCCGCCAGACAAGAGGCCCCGGCTCCCGAGCCGGAACCTTACTATCCGCCCGCGAGGGAGCCGGAACCGGAACCTTACTATCCGCCGGCCCGGGAGCCGGAACCGGAACCTTACTATCCGCCCGCTCCAGAGCCGGAACCTTACTATCCGCCCGCCAGACAAGAGGCCCCGGCTCCGGAACCGGAACCTGCTCCTCCTCCGGCTCCGGCTCCGGAACCAGCGCCCCCCTCGATTCCTGAATCGGCTGGGCCTCCTGATGGTAATTTGCTCCCCGAGTAATTGGGTTTTCGCGCGATCGAGCTCTAAAATCTCCAATCTAAAATCAAGTGAGTAATTTCCAACTGCTGACGATCGATAGCGACCCCATTTTCCGGCTGGGGCTGCGAGTCGCTTGCGAGCAGTATCCAGACTTGCAAGTTGTCGCAGAGGTTTCAAGGGGAACCGAGGCTTTGCGAGTTCTAGAAGCTCGCTCGATCGAATCGGTAGCAGCCAAGAAAGCCGCAGATTTGGTAATTTTGGCTGTTGAGACTTTAAATTTGCGCTCAGCAGGTCAAACAGAGGCGCTGGCATTTTGTCGCGAACTCAAAAGTTTGTACCCCAACCTGCCCCTGTTGCTACTAGGCGGGCCGCTGACACCGGAGCTGTTGGTCCAGATACAGGCTACGGGCGCGAATGGCTATTGTCCTAAAGGTAGAGATATTTCCTTGACAATCGAAGCTATTCGCGCGGTGGCATCTGGTCGCACTTATTGGGCGACGGATACGGCAGCTAACTCCGGAATAGAAATAAATGCAGCGGGGGTTCAAACAGTAGGAAACTCCGCAGCAATTGCAGATAAAAATGCAGATAATTCGACAGTTGATACGCCAGTACACAAAAAAATGCTGGCTTATTTTTGTCTTTCTGGACTACGGGAAATAGATGCAACTTTGGCGGTTGTCCAAGCTGATTTGCAAGAGATCACAGCCGCAGAGCCGACAGATTTGCCCTCTATTTTAGATGGGGTTGTACTCAGCGGGCGCCGCAGAGAATTGCTGGCAGCTCGTTGGATTGTCAGTCAGTTATTATTTGAAGGAAAAGGGGAGAAGGCAGAAGGCAGAAGGCAGAAGGCAGAAGGCAGAAAGCAGAGGATAGAAGGCAGAAGACAGGAAGAAGAAATTAGAGGCGAGAATTTGTTAAATAATTCTCAATTGCAATTAGCGAATTCCCAAGTTTCGGCGGAAGATTTGGCCGTGGCAACTAATTGGCAAAATAGCTTGTTTGACTCGGTGGCGGCTAAATTGCAGTTTGAGTTGGTGAATTTGACTGGCTTGCCTTTGGAAATCGATATTTTGC
The DNA here is from genome assembly GCF_036705385.1 of Microcoleus sp. B3-A4. NCBI lineage: Bacteria > Bacillati > Cyanobacteriota > Cyanophyceae > Oscillatoriales > Microcoleaceae > Microcoleus > Microcoleus sp. B3-A4. Next base: position 20,559 of record NZ_JAUBUI010000089.1, read on the forward strand.
GATCGCCCAAAAAGCGTGAATTGATGAGCTCCATCCTGCGGAAGTTAAAGGATTTGCTGGAGGAATTGCGCTTTTCGCAAGTGCAGCAAACTCAATTGTCGCAAAAAATGCCGGCTATTTTACGGGATTTGTGGGAGGCGACAATCATAGATTTTTTTGGCAGATACTATACACTGCAAACGGGAGAAACTCGGGTTTTTGATGGCAGTCAAACAAGCTTAAAACTGGGAGAAAGTCAAGAGGGAAGCGCTGCTTATCTCTTGGCAGGCAGCGGCGTAGAAGTTGTGCCAATGCTGCTGGCAGATGCTGATGTAGTTGCAGCAGAAATTCTTGACAAAATACCGATGACAGTTGATTTTTTTGCACATTTGCTATTTGAAATTCCTCTAACAGTTGACAATATTTCTTGTGTTTCTGGCAGCCCGGCAGCAATGCAGCGAGCTGAAGCTTTGTTGGAAAATTTGGCAATACAAGTTGCTAGCGGAGTCGTACAGCCTCTGCTAAATAATTTGGCTAATATTGAAGAAATCAAGCAAATTTTTTACGATGGTAAGTTGATTTCGACGCGAGAAATTGAGAGATTTCGGAATGATTTGTCGTGGAGATATAGCTGGGATAGATATTTTGTGGAACCGAAAGCTATTTTTGAAAGCAGGTTTTGGCTGTTTGTTTTGGGCGATTCGGGAATTAAGAAAATTTCTATTTATTCTCCGCGAAATCTGGAGTTAGCACAGCTTTCTGGGTGGCAGTTAGCCTTGACTTTGCTGCTGGAAACCAGGGATGCGATCGCACCTAGAGTTCGCGCGGTTATTTCGCTGTTGGGTGCTGGCGTTGTTTACGTTTTGACTCAGGTTATAGGGCGGGGAATTGGTTTGATCGGGCGGGGAATTATCCAGGGGATTGGTAATTCTTTGCAAGATAGCAAGTTTGGGAAAAATGGGTGATGGTTGGGCAACGAGTAGTAGAAAATCTTGCATAAATCTTTGAGGCAAAGCGGAAACCGCAGATTAACCGGGATTGACGCCAATGCTTTTCAAAATATTTTGCGAATGCGTGCAAGAGTTCTGGTGTAGGGAAGTTAACGGATTTGATATAATTGGTGATTGGTGATTGGTGGTATTATAGATAAAACTTAATGCTATAAGGTTGAAATTTTATGAGTATTATGATAGCGATAGATGCCGATCGCATAAACAGTTTAGATTTGTCTCCGGTGCGGACTGTGATTGAAAAGTGGCTGGCCGAAGGAGCGATCGCCCAAAACGAACAACAGCTACAATTTGAAATTGAGTATCCGCGCGAAGAGTTAGATCCGCGAGAAATTTCGGAAATTCCCGAAGTGCGGCTGTGGTTTATTCGCTTGGATGCTTGTTACCCTTGGCTGCCATTTTTGCTGGATTGGAAAGCGGGAGAATTGGCGCGCTATGCCGCGATGTTGGTGCCGCACCAGTTTCACCGAACCCAAGGTATTCAGTACAACCCTGAAGCTTTGGAAATGTTTTTGATGAACAAAATTTTTGTGTTGACTGATTGGTTGAATCAGCAGGGAATTCCCAGTAAATCGAAGTTGATGGCGATGTCGCAGATGTTTGGTTATGATTTGGAGGATGCTTTTTTTGATGTGATTGTGCCGCACAAATAAGCGATCGCGCCTCTAATTAAAATCGTCCTAATTAGGTAGGCTACTCTATGCCTTAAGAGTTACCAACAAAGGTATAAACCCGGTTTCTTCCCTTGTGGGGCGGGCTTTCCAGTCCGCCTTCCGCAGCTATAATTTCTATCCGCAACAGCTTGATTAAGCTTAACAGTAACCGTACTCAGACTTTAATACAATCCTTAAACCAGCGCGCCTCAAAAAATTGTTGCTGGACTTCAGAATTTTCTCAGAATTGATAGTTAGTTTAAATAGACAACGATCGCCCCATTCAATCGATCGAGGAAATTTACCATGAAAACAGATTACCTCATCGTCGGCAGTGGTTTATCAGCACTGGTTTTCGGAGCTTTGATGGCAAACTCCGGCAAAACCGTACACATCCTCGAAGCTCACGAACATCCCGGAGGTTTTGGTCACACCTTTACGATGGCCAACAAATACACCTTTAATGCAATGGCACTGAAAAAGTGAACTCAAAAAAATCTGTAAGGCAATATATATATAGATCATTGCCTTACAAACACAA
>NZ_JAUBUI010000090.1:0-22526 GCF_036705385.1 Microcoleus sp. B3-A4
CTGGTGGCTGCGGGCTTTTTCATTCGTTTATTTTACCAGCTTTTGATACTTAAGTCTTTTTTGACCTGAATCCTTACCTTCTGACTTCTGTTGGCAATGTTCCTTTCACTGCTAACTCCACTAATTGGGGAACCCAAGACGCTGTGGCTTCAGACATCAATTTTTTTGTTAAAAATGCAAAAGCTCGATTGCTGCGCTTAAGCCAAGACGATCACTGGTTGGGATGGACAGGAGGCATATTTTTGCTCGCAGGAATCGCAGCGATCGTCTTGAGAAATAATGAAACCTACAGCTTCGATGAAACTTTAAACACCTTGACTGTTAAACAGCGGGGTTTGTTGGCACGTAAAGTAATGGAATACTCTCTGTGCGATATTTATGGCGTGGAAGTCCATCAAACAAAAGATCTGGATAAAGACATTTGGCACGAAGTCAGACTGTTAGTTTGTGGAGGTTCTCGCATCTCCCTACCCCGCACTATGAGTCTCTACGAGCAAGAAAAAATCGCCAAAGCGATTAACAACTATCTGCACCAGCAAAATAACCAAAAATAGCCGATCGCGATCAACCCGATTTCTCAAGGTTGCGGACTTACGCAGAAACCGGGTATTTTACCAAAATCTCTCCTAGGGTGCGATCGCTTCCGTTATAAAAACCCGGTTTCTTTGTTATCGAGTGCGAAACTCGCGGGTGGAAACTCATTATCTAAAAAGTGAACAATCGTTCACTTCTTATGTTCTTTCAACTTCCAACCTGGTTTGACAACTTGCCGGGAACGGGCAATTACTAAACAATCATTCGGCACATCTTCTGTCACCACAGAACCCGCCGCTACAGTAACCTCTTCCCCCAAAGTTATCGGTGCAACCAGCACGCTGTTAGAACCCGTTTTACTCCGATCGCCTATTTGAGTTTTGTGCTTGTTTTTTCCGTCATAATTTGCCGTAATTGTCCCAGCACCGATGTTGACTTTTTCTCCCAAAGTCGCGTCGCCTAAATAAGACAAGTGAGCGACATTAGTTCGATCGCCGATTTGAGTATTTTTCAATTCTACAAAATTGCCGACGCGGCAGTTCGCCCCAATTTCTGCGTGTCCCCGCAAGTGGGCGTAAGGGCCAATTCGCGAATTTTCAGCAACGATACTGTCAGAAACCACCGAATAAAGCACAGTCACATTTTTCCCAATTTGACTGTTTTCGATCAAACTGCCGGGGCCGATGCGACTCCCAGAGGTGATCGAAGTATTTCCCCGCAAGTGAGTTTGCGGTTCAATTACCACATCCGGCTGTAACTCTACTGTATCGTCAATGGTGATGCTGTTGGGATCTAGCAGCGTCACTCCCGCCGTCATCCACTTGTCCTTTATCCGCGTTTGCAAAATATCGCAAGCTGTGGCTAAATGTTTGCGATCGTTAATTCCCAATATTTCTTGATAATCTTCTACATCCACCGCCATCACCGGGCTGAGGAAATTTACCGTATCAGTTAGGTAATATTCTTTTTGGTCATTATCTGCCTTCAATTCTGGCAAAATTTTCTCTAAATCCGGCCAATGAAAGCAGTAAACACCTGCATTAATGCGGTGATTTTGCTTTTGAGCTTGTGTGCAGTCGCGGTCTTCGACAATTTGTTGGACTAAGTTTTGGCTGTCGGTAAATACTCGGCCGTACCCTTGGGGATTCGGCAAATTAGCTGTCAATAAAGTAGCAGAGTTTTGGTGCTGTTTGTGAATTGCCATCAATTGTTTGATAGTTTCTGCCCTCAGCAAAGGTACATCCCCATTTAAGACCAGCAAGTCTCCTTGAAATCCCTCTAAGTGAGGCAGCAATTGTTGGATGGCATGACCTGTTCCCAATTGTTCAGTTTGTTCGACAAATTCTAGGGGAGGAGATTGAAGATTTTTCCCTGATATTTCTTGACCTCGAATCAGGGATTCTTTAACGAGTTCACCTCGATAACCGACGATGACAAGTCGCCTGGTAATTTGAATTTCTTGACAACTTTGGAGGACTCGCTCAACTAGCGATCGACCGCCTAATTCGTGTAGAACTTTGGGCAAGTCAGATTTCATGCGCGTGCCGCGTCCAGCAGCTAAAATTGCTATTGCTACCATTGTGCGATCGAGTTATTTGCTATAAAAACTTGAATATTGACTAACTGATGATATCACTCGCTGTCCGCCGATGGCACTGCGATCGCACAAATTTTTTCTCTAAAATTTCTCATCTCGCACCCGCGCGATCGAGGATTTTTCCAGGCGGATGCTGGTTGTAGGGGCGATGCTGGGAATATCTGGACTGGCGCGCCCGGTATCAAAAACCTGGTTGCAGCAGCAGTATTTGGCGGCTGAGCAAGACGACTTGCATTCCTCATTACAAACCTGAGTTCGTTTGGGAGTAAGGACTGCGAGTCTTTTCCCAAGGGCTGGGAGGAGGAGCGAGAGTGATAATTTGCGTCTTTGAGCTGGGATTTGCCACGATACATTATACTATTTGTTGAATTTCAGTGAGGGTGTTTTCAACTTTAAAAAAATTATTTCTGACTTTTTCATTAATTCTACCTTCTATAGCAACCGCGCCCGAAGGTTAAGACGTTCTTAATTGCTGAAACATGAGCTATCATATTGCTTCTGACTTCTCTGCTAAATAACTAAAGCCTTCTGACTTCTTCCATCCGTTATATCTGTTACGTAATCCGTTACCGAACTTCCTTCTGCCTTCTACCTTCTGCATTATCAGGTGTCTAGCTATGACAGAGCTTAATTTTCAGGAACTTGCCAAGCAGGGAAATCCGCAGGCGATCGCATCTTGGCTAAACAGCCAGTTGCAATCTGAAGGCATCACCGCCTCCGCGAATCTCGACGGCGAATGTTTGGATGTAATTCTTGAGACCGAGCAGGTACCCATAGAAAATACATTAGTTGATTTTGTCCGCACCGAGCTGACGAATTTGCAGCCGGATTCGATTCGTAAAGTGAAGGTTGAGGGCCGAGAAAGCGGTCAGATTGCTGCTGCTTGGAGTCAAGAGTTTAGTTTGGAGAACAGCAATTTTGAACCACAGAGCTTTGCGGGAGAATCTGTGCCAAATACTGCTGTTGCTAATATGGACGATCGCACAGAGATGGAGAGCAATATTGAGGAAGAGAAACCGCCGGAACTTGCTGCATTTGAGAACCGACTGCGATCGACTTTCATTGTAGTCGGGCTAGTAACGGGTATGTTGGCGATCGCCGTGGTGGCGTTTGTCGGTAAAATTTTGAACCAGCCAGCAGCAACTGCGGGGGAGAATCCCGATGAAACAGCAAATTTAGCAACTGCACCGGATACTTTTCGAGAAGCCGTTAACAGCGCACTCAAAGCAGCAGAATTAGGCCGAGCGGCAAAAACCAAGGAAGATTGGACTACAGTTACCGATCGTTGGCAAGAAGCGGTCTCATTAATGAGAAGAGTACCAGTCTCTAGCCCCAACCATCAACTAGCTCAAGCAAAAGTAATCGAGTATCAGAAATATCTGCTTTACGCTCAAGAAGCAGCAGTAACTCCCCCTCTGCCAACTCCAACTCCCGCACCAGCCGAAAAATCACCTGCGGAAAAAGCAACTCCGAAAAAATCCAATTCGGCCAAAGAAACTCCGGAAAAAGCAACTCCGAAAAAATCAAGTTATGAAAATAGAGCTTCAGAGAAATCTCCTTCCGACAAAGCACAACCCGAGAAAAAATCTACTTCTAGATAATGTTCAAATATAGATGGAAAAAATTATGACTGACAACACTTTAATCGTTTCTCCTGAATGGTTAGCCACCAATACCGAAAATCCGGAAGTTGTAATCATTGACTGTCGGTTTTCCCTGGCCGACCCTGAATTGGGACAAAAACAATATCAAGAAAGTCACATTCCCGGAGCTTTATATTTAGATTTAAATTGCGATCTCGCGAGTTCAGTGGGCAAACACGGCGGTAGACATCCCCTGCCAAATATTGAAGAATTAACTGATAAATTGAGCGCGCTCGGCATTAATTCACCAGAAACTTTAGTCGTCGCTTATGACGATTCACGGCTGGCTTTTGCCGCTCGTTTGTGGTGGCTGCTACGATATATGGGACACAGCAAAGTCGCTTTGTTAGACGGGGGTTTCAGCGGCTGGAAAGCGGCGGGCTATCCGGTAACAAATATTTTGCCAGAACCCCGGGAGGGTAAATTTGTGACCCACTTGCAGCAGGATTTGGCGGTAGATATTGAGGCGGTAAAAGAGCGTAAAGACTTGCCAGGAAATGTTTTGGTTGATTCGCGAGAAAGCGAGAGATATGAAGGTTTGCGGGAGCCGATCGACCCCATTGCAGGTCACATTCCGGGTGCGGTTAACTATCCTTGGCAAGGGGTGACGGATGAAACTGGAAAAGTGCGATCGGCATCCGAACAAAAACAGCGGTGGACGGAATTAGAAAAAGCCGAAGAAATTATTGTTTATTGCGGTTCCGGGGTGACGGCTTGCGTTAATTTACTGTCTTTAGAAATCGCCGGAATTCCCGATGCTAAACTTTATGTCGGTAGCTGGAGTGACTGGTGCTCTTATCAGTTGTAGCGTGCAGGAGCGAGATGATTGTTGACTGTTGACTGTGAGTTGTAGGGTAGCGGGCCTTGATGTCAATTTAACGTTCAACCCTCAGTCCGGAAGCTGTTGAAACAAGAGCCTCAAAGCGAAATTCCTCGCTATGAGGACTAATGAGTTCTTCAGTCCTCTTTGAGAGGACTTTAGCTATGAGACAGGGAATTCATTCCCTGGCGGACTGTTGGGTGAGCGGGAGGAATGGCCGACTAAAAGCTTAAATTGACACTAATAGTTAGCGGGTAATCACTTCGGTGCATCTCAATGCCGTCGTAGGGTGCGCTGCACCTTACGGCGAATTAAATAATACCCTAAAAATCAAAATAAATATAAGGCAAACCCCCTTCGGGAGCCAAAACCCAAACCGCATACAAACAAAGCGGTACTAACACCAATTTTAGCGGCCAATTTAACTCCAATTTCAAACCCCGACTCAACGCATAATTCCCCAGCATCGCCGCAGCCAAAGCCACCAACATCCAAGTTAAATGCACTCTTTCCAAACCCAAAGCTTCGCCATAAACTTTCTCAGCAAACTGCACGTCAGCAGTGTGTCCCCACAAATGCGAAATCGCCCATCCAGAATCCTTTAAATCAGGAAGGCGGAAAAATATCCAACTACCAAAAACCATCGCCTGAGTCAACAGCCAACCGATCGCAATACCGATCGGATTTTCCCACAAAAACTCGATCCGCAACCGTTTAAACAGCACATCAGTCAGCCTGTGAACCGCCAAAGCTAAACCGTGTAAACCCCCCCACACAATAAATCCCCAAGCTGCCCCGTGCCAAATTCCCGCAATTAACATGACGATCGACAAATTCAGACAAGTGCGCCACAAACCGACTCGCGAACCGCCCAAAGGAAAATATAAATAATTGCGTAGCCAATCGCCTAAAGTCATGTGCCAGCGCCGCCAAAAATCAGCTATGCTGGCACTAAAATAAGGAAAATCAAAATTTGGTGGTAAATACCAACCCAGCAGCAAAGCAGTACCGCGCGCCATGTCAACATAGCCACTAAAATCGAGATAAAGTTGCAGCCCGTAAGCAAAAATAGCCAGCCACAAATCCTCGCTACCCGCCCGCTGCAAGTTGGTAAAGCTTAAATCGACATAAATTCCCAAGTTATCTGCGAAAAGACCTTTTTTTACTGCACCAAAGGCGATCGTCCAAAGTCCCTCAGAAATGCGATCGGGCGTCGGAAATTGCTGGGTTTTCAGTTGATAGATCAAGTTGTGATACCGAGTAATCGGGCCGGAAATCAGTTTGGGAAAAAACAACTTGTAAGCAGCAAAGTGCAGCAGCGAAGTAGCAGCAGGCGCCCCTCGGTACACGTCAATTAAATAAGCTATGCACTCAAAGCAAAAGAAACTCAATCCCAAAGGTGCGATGACGTGACTTTTCACCCAGTCAGCCCCGTCGATAGCTAAAGGCCAATTGAACAAAGTGCCGATCGAACTCAATAAAAAAGGCACATACTTAAAGCCCAGAAGCAGCAACACATTCAGGCAGATGCCTATCCACAGCAGCAACAAACGGCGGCGGTTCCAAGATTCATTAGCAATCCGCCAATCTAGGGGTTCCCCAATCGCCATCGCCAAGCAGTAATTAAACAAAGCACCGACTAACAGCAGAGGAATGTACCAAATTTGCAGCGAAGCGTAAAAAATCAAACTGCCCGCCAACATGATGAAAAGCCGCCACCACCGCAGCGGAACCAACCAGTAAGCCGCGAACAAAACTAACAAAAACAGGGCATATTGAAGGGAGATGAAAGTCATACCATTTTAGATTTTAGATTTTAGATTTTAGATTGGGGAATTGGGAAGGGCTTATTTTGTATGGGTTTGGATTACGCACCTAAAGTTGCATTCTTTTTATTAATCGAGACTTTGCTAAGAACAAGATTTATCATGGATTTTAGGCGATCGCCGACACGAAAATAGGCCCTCGGTAAGTTCCTACTATATAGTCGGTCACTGAGAACTGCTACATTTTACAGCACAAAGGTTAAATTCTGTTGCAAATTAAATAAATCTTGCCTCCGATAAATTAATTCTCTTACGAACAATATAAAATGCGCTGAAAAAAATATAATTAGGTTCGCAGCATCGGACTTCAGTTCTCAAAAGCTACAAGGCCTGATATTGTTTCCCTTTGCATCGGCATAATATTTTTCACCGTGCAGTCCTAGCATCCCGCACAGAAAAAAAGTGATGTAACCCAAAATGTTTTGAATTCATCACGATGGCAGTTATTTGACAATTAGTCCGATCGCATTTCCACCCTTCCCAAACCTCAAATTCGGTCAGATCCGGTATCACAATGTCGATAAAAATTGCTTGCGGTTGCTCAAGGAGCAGTCGCACCCACCATCAGCGCCGTTGGCGACCTATATCGCAGTACAATGAATTGGTGGCAATTTTTTCAGCAAATACCGAAAAACTATCTTCATCCTCCCCAATCAAAACTTTGGCTGCTGAATCCGCCGCTGGCGATGCCCCGGAACCGCGCAAGCTACGAGAATTTGCGCTTGCTACCGATATTTCATCTCCCTTAGCAGGGGACATTTCCAAAGGGTTTTCTTCCTCTCCCGGATACAGAATCGGCAGTGTAACAAAAAAAGTCGAACCCACTCCGGGTGAACTTGTGATTTCAATGCTTCCTCCCAGAAATTCCGCCAGTTTTTTGCACAGAGACAATCCCAATCCCGTGCCTTTGACGCCATTCTGCAAGGGGTTTTCGAGTTGGACAAATTCTTCAAAAATCCGTCTTTGGTCGGCTGGGGGAATGCCGATGCCCGTATCTGCTACTGAAAAAGTAACTGTTCCCTCCTCTCCTATTTCCGCAGCAACTCGAACTTCACCTGCTTCGGTAAATTTGAGGGCATTAGAAATCAGATTTCGCAAAATCTGAGAAACTTTTCCCTCGTCGGTTGTAAGGATTGGAAGTTCGAGAGGATCTTCAAAAATTATAGAAACGGCAGAGTTTTGGGGAAGCAGGGGGCGCATCATTCCTCGCAGCGCGCTGAACAAATCTTCGACTTCAAAATCAGCCACGCGAACAGTTAGTTTTCCGGCTTCTACTTTGGCTAAATCTAACGAGTCGTTGACAAGTTCTGCGAGAGACTCGGCGGATTTGTAAATGTAATTTACTTGCTTGTCCTGTTCGGGGGAAAGTTCTCCGTCGAGGCGATGTAACAATATTTCCGAAAGGCTCATAATGGCCGTTAGCGGAGTGCGAAACTCGTGGCTCATATTAGAGAGAAAGCTGGTCTTGAGTTCGCTGGCGCGCCGGAGAGATTCGGCCTTGTCATTCAATTCAGCGTAAAGTGCCAGAACTCCGCGATTGGTATCTTCTAGTTGTTGATTTAATTGTACGAGTTCTTCTTGACGCTGGCGGAGTTCGTCTAAAGTGCGTAGTAATTCTTGATTTTGCTGCTGAATTTCGGCATAGGGATCTTCGGGAATTTGGCGCGCTAGTTTGTCAACTAATTGATTTAGTTCGATCGCACTCAGCGCGGGCATATGTTTGGAAAACTGTTTAATTAATTGTACAGCCGTTCCGCGATCGGGCGCAGAGTCGATTTTCACTTCGTCCATCAACCGTTTCGCTGCTGCTAAACCGAGTCCCGCGCCGGTTTGCGATCGAAAATTGGGGCTTAACACAGCCGGTAAATCAGCAATTCCCGGCCCCGTGTCGGAAATCCGAGTCCGAAAAATTTGGGGCGATTCCCCTTCCACAATGAATTCTACTTTGCCACCGCCGGCATATTTGAAAGCATTGCGGGCAATTTCGGAAACTGCTGTGGCGATGCGGGTTTGTACTTGGGAATCGAATCCCAGCCCTTTAGCAATTTGGCGAGCTCTTTGGCGTACTTGTACGATGTCTTGTTCAAAGCGGACTTCCGTCGTCAGGATTGGGTAACTCACGCTGCTTCTCTCATCTTGGCTACTATAACTGTCATGTCATCGCGAGTGCGTTTGAAATCCCGGTAGAGCACGGCTGCGATTAAAGCAGGATGTCTGGAGGCTAAACCCGGGTAGCGGTTTAAATTCCACTGCGCCGCCAAACCGTCGGAGTGCATGATGAGTAGGGACTGCTGCGACCAAGGATAAACAAATTCTGCTACTTTTCGCATCATATGTCCAACTGTGCCATTGTAGGAAACCATGGTGCGGCTTTGGTTATCTGTGACCACTACACCGCTGATGTTGCCAATTCCGGCAAAACAAATTGTTTGTTGGGTAGGATCTATTTGGGCGATCGCCGCAGCCGCTCCTCTGGTATTTTTTAAAGCAGCGTGCGCCTTCTCTAAAATTGGTTTCGGCCCGAGTTTGGCGTTTTCTTGAAATACGCGCACTGCTTCGCGAGATGCTTCCTCCGCCAAATCCCCGTAGCCGAGTCCGTCTGCAACTAAAATCAGGTTTTTGTCAAGGTGATTTTCTGTCGCCCACGAATCGCCGCAAATTTGCTCTCCTACTTTCGGCAAGTGGATGACTCCAAATTCCAAGTAATTGCTGTTTTGGAAGGCTTCCCGGCTATTTTGGGTCGGTTCCAGCCGCGCTAATAAGGCTGTCCCCAGTTTTGGTACAGAATGAATATCAAAAAAAGTAGAGAGGCGTTTAATTGCCCCCAGTCCTGTTCCAGGGCTTCCCGCTGTAGAAAAACCGTCCCGCAGACACAGCGCGACATTTGCCATGCCCTGCCCCCGGTCTAGCGCTACTATTTCAATGCTATATCCTGCCGTTGTTTTTAATGTTCGCAGCAAAAGTTCTCCTTCGCGGGCGTGCTTTACCACGTTTTTTGCTGCTTCGGTGGTAACAATTGCCACTTTACCGCGATCGGTCTCGTTAAATCCGACTTCGGTCGCGAGGGCGACTGCGATTCGGCGCGCTTCTCCTACTTGACTTTCTTCTGTGACGGGCAGGGCTACAGCATCTATCATTTGTTATCAGCTCTCATAATGAAATCCTCCATACGCCAACCTTCTCCGGGTATGGGGTGGCATTCCCAGAATCACTTCTTGGCTTTGCTGCTTGCTCTTTATACCAATTTAAAAAAAGAATGCAACTATACGCAAGCTCCAAACCCCGATAGTCATCACTCATTCCCAATGCTTTAATCTAAAATCTCAACTCTCAAATCGTATTACTTACTCACCGCCAGCGGACGATCGCAATTTTAGTCCCCTTACCCACTTTGGAAACAATCTCAAATTCGTGCATCAACCGTTTAGAACCACTGAGTCCCAAACCCAAACCGTGATTAGAAGTATAACCGTCAGTCATTGCCAATTCGATGTCTGGAATTCCCGGGCCTTTGTCTTCAAATATCAGCCTCAGCCCTTTGCGGGTGCCTAATTGGAGCGTTTCGAGAGTTACAGTTCCCCCTTTGCCGTAGTCTACAGTATTGCGGGCGAGTTCGCTGGCTGCGGTAACGATTTTTGTTTGGTCTAATAAACCGAATCCCATTGCTACAGCCCAAGTTCGCACTTGCTGTCGGACGTGGACTATATCGGATGACGATCGGATTTCTAGTGTCTCACGTTTTGACATGGCTGCTACTGTACCAAAATAGAACTTCTCCACAAAATATAGGACTTACCATCGTCAACTTAGTTTCTCCTAATAGGACTTACGCACTTACTACGATTTTCTCTCAATAGAGAACATAGTGAAGCAATCTCAAACCCTTGATTTAACTCTCTTGAGTGCGTAAGCCCTGTCCTCAGAAATCTTCAGTTTGTCAACAAGGTATCTCCAAACAAACTAGGTTTCTTTACTGCCTGTACCTCAGTCATGGGACAATGAATCGACTGCTTACCGTTGCTCGTCAGGAGAGAAACCCAAGGAGTTTCTCAACAAAATCATGCCTTTTTCAACGCTTAAAGCTGTGCGAACTCCTGTCAGGGAAAGCCCCAACTCAACGAGCGTAATCGCAACTGCTGGCTGCATCCCGACCACAACTGTTTCAGCATCTAAAATTCGCGACATACTAGCGATATTGTTGATAATGCGACCTATAAAGGAATCTACAATTTCCAGGGAAGATATTTCTATTAAAACACCTTTAACACCTGTTTTGACAATGCGGTTGGTCAGGTCGTCTTGCAGCGTCATCGCTAAGCGGTCGTGCATATCTACTTGAATAGTTACTAGCAGAAATTCTCCCATTTGAAGTATCGGTATACGTTCCACAAATTGACCTCTATTTTAATTTTCACTTAATTTTTTTAGGCAGATAGGCAATATTTTTTATCTTTCCTCTTGAATATTTCTTATAGTTAAACCTTGGCGCTGCAAAGCGACTTTAAAAGCATCTGCTAAAGTAGCTTTGGTGAGAATATCCTGCAAGTCAACTCCTAAATGAACTATAGTTTGAGCTATTTGCGGGCGAATGCCACTGATGATGCACTCAGTACCCATTAAACGGGCGGCAGCGACAGTTTTTAATAAATGTTGAGCAACTAAAGTGTCAACAGTCGGCACGCCTGTAATGTCTAAAATCGCAAATTCGGAACCGGTTTCCATGATTTCCTGCAACAGAGTTTCCATGACTATTTGAGTGCGGGCACTGTCGAGAGTCCCGATCATGGGTAAAGCGAGAATGCCTTGCCAAAGTTTGACTACAGGTGTTGACAATTCGAGCATTTCTTGCTGCTGGCGTTCAATGACTTCTTCGCGAGCTTTGAGAAAAATTTCTGTCACCCAAAGGCCAAGCTGGTCTAGTAAACTGGTGGAAAGCCAAAGTTGTTCGACAAGTGCGTCGCGGTTTTCTGTTAGTTCATGACAAAGCCGATCGAACAATGGCTTTTTGAAGCATAAAATGAAACTCGCTATCTCTGAGGGAGTAAAGCCTCTCTGAACGCGCGATCGCGAAACTTCTGCTAGCAGCACCCGCATATTTTCCCATTCGGGTGTCTGGATGTCGCTAAAGTTACCGTGGCCGACTGCAATGTGGAGCAATTGCAGGAACTCTTGACACTCGGAGCGCAATTCTTTGGCTCTCATCAAGTCGTCCCGCCGCAGCCCGGTATTTTGCAGTTCTTTGAGCCAGTCTGCTAGTAACTCTGCTTTGTGTCTTTGTATGATTTCCGCGATCGTGTTATTGCTTATGAGTTCCATTAAAATTATCTCCTGCTTAGCAATTGGGATGAAGTTGTACGAGTGATCGCACAAAGCGTGTTTTTTGATGGGGCAACTTCTGAGTTTAGCTCACTGTTTGCTGTTTGTGATCGAGGGTTAAGTACCTAATTGTAAAATGCGTTTGACGATCGCACTGGTAGAACTCGGAACTTCTATTTCGATTAAGGAAATCTTGCCACCTCCGGCGATAACGGCCGGTGCTTCCGGCAGAGTTTCGACTTGATAGTCGCCTCCTTTAACGTATATATCAGGCTTCAGGATATTTATCAGTTTAGTTGCTGTAATCTCGGAAAAAATTACTACGGCGTCTACTGGTTTGATGGCGGCTAACACTTCGGCTCGCTGATTTTCCGGTACGATCGGGCGGGGTGGCAATCCCGGCTGCTGCGGTTTGATAGCTTGCACGCTGGCGTCGCTATTCAAGCCCACCACGAGCGATCGCCCCAAATTTTTTGCCGCCTGCAAATAGCGGACGTGACCGCAGTGCAGGATATCGAAGCACCCGTTAGTAAACACGAGCGGACGCCACTTGTCCGGATCATCGGATGCGAGCAATCTTTCAAGTTCTTTCAACGTGTAAACATTAGAAATCATTGCAGTCATTACCACCAAATTTGAACAGCGAGCAAAATTATCCTACCAATAAATGTGAATCTTTGCACTTTTACTATTGAATAATAAATCCTTCAACCAGGGCAATAATTAATAGTTGCAGATCGGTAAATAATCATTAGTAATCTGTGACTTTTAAGCAATAAGGGATAAGTAAATTTACCGACGACGCAGGTGATACGGTCAACAGAATTCCCCAGTAAAAAGCCGCTAGTCGTGTATTTGTGACTTACGTATCGTGCTGTTGGTAATTGGAGGTTAAAAAGGTTGGTAAACAATTATTTATTCCCGCCCTCTCTTATATCAATTACTATAAGACAAGGGATTTAGTTCGACGGTCTCGGGCAGGCGATCGGGGAGTGAGAGCCCTAGGGGGTGAAACCCAACAAAAGCGCTCCTCCTGTGTCTATTATTTCTGACACCGCCGCGGGAGCGAAAGCTAGTTAAAATCTGGAACCCAAGCGTACAGAACTCATCTTTACGCTGGATTCGTCAGACTATAGAAGAAGCCAGCAGTTGCTTGCTGTAGTTTGTGGGCGCTATCTTGACCAAGCTTTACAGCCACCCCAGAAGCGCACAGCCTCCTGTGCCCTGTATATAGCTGTGCAGAAACTCGACCTTTTGGGTCGCAACTGCAGTCTGTGAAAACCCAGAGGAAAGTCGAGTTCGGTACCCGAAGCAGCTATTTTGGTGGAAAATAGCTTAACTCGTTCAACAAAATCCACTCAACTACCCCCTTTAATCTAACGGTGTAGAATTATCTAACACGAATTATGAAAGCAAGTAATAGCCGTCAATTTTCTTCAGTAGCTGCTCGAACTCTAAAAGTAGTAGGGATTATCTTGATTCTCTCTGCTTTGCTTGACTGCATTGTTCTGTCGCTGCCGGGAGAAACTTCAGACCTTCTCAATCGAGGCTGGCAGTTGACTGCTGCAACTCAGATAGTTGACAAGGGCATTATTCCTTTGATAGGTATCGCCCTCCTGATGACTGGCTTTTGGGTGGACAGCAGCAGTGGAGTCTCTATTGAGCGACGCAAGGTTTGGCTGGACTTGCGATTCTGGGCGCTGTTGATTTCCAGCTTGTTAGGTCTAGTTTACCTATCTCTGGTTCCCGTTCACCTCAACAATACTCGTTTGGAACTCAAGGATGCTCTGGCTCAAGTAGATCAAGAAGCCGGACAAGCGGAAGGTCAACTTGAGGCACAACTTAAAAGCCCTCAATTTAAAGCTCAGGTAGAACAGCTCAAAAGCCAGCGTCGCACCCAGATAGCCGCGCTGCTGGAAGACAACGGGAAGCTGCAACAAGCACTCAAGAGTCCAGATGTTCCCAAGGAATTGAAAGCTGTGCTTGAGCAGTCGAAAAATGACCCGAAAGCCCTCGACAAGTTCCTGGAACAGCAAGCTCAATCACTTCCCACCCAAGCTCGCAACGAGATTCGCACCCGCAAGCAACAAAAAGAGAAAGAGTTAAGAACTCGATCGAGAAATTCGAGTTTGCAGACGGGAATCACCAGTTTGCTGTTAGCGATCGGCTACATTACTGTTGGTTGGACGGGATTGAGAAGTATGGGAATTATGCGGTTCGGCCGCCGCAAAAATTGACCGGCGCTGGCAGGGATCGCGCTGGTCGAGACATCCCTGAGAAATAGTTTGTTTACCCAATAGTTTGCCCTTACTGAAAGCTGGGAATGTTCTCAATTTATATTCTGACTTACAACGAAGAGATTGATATCGCCGCTTGCATTGAATCGGCACTGCTTTGTGACGATATCATTGTAGTTGATTCTTTCAGCACCGATCGCACCCTTGAGATTGTTCAGAACTATGCCGTGCAAACAGTGCAGCACCGCTTTGAAACTCACGGACGCCAGCGGACTTGGATGCTCCAAGAAGTCCCCTGCAAGTACGAATGGGTTTACATCCTCGAAGCAGACGAGCGGATGACGCCTGCACTGTTTGCTGAATGCTTAAAGGCGATCGAAAGTCAAGAATATATCGGCTATTACGTAGCTGAAAAAGTAATATTTATGGAGCGCTGGATTCGCCGCAGCACTCAATATCCCCGTTATCAAATGCGTCTCTTTCGCAAAGACCGAGTGTGGTTTACTGACTACGGTCACACTGAACGGGAAGTCTGCAACGGGCCTACTCACTTTTTGAAGGAAACTTACCCTCACTATACTTGCAGCAAAGGTCTTTCCCGCTGGATTGAAAAGCACAACCGCTACTCGACTGACGAGGCGGCTGAAACTCTCCGTCAATTAGAAGCAGGCCAAGTAAATTGGTGGGATTTATTGTTTGGCGCGTCGGAGGTGGAAAGGCGCCGCGCTTTGAAAGATTTTTCTTTGCGCTTGCCTTTGCGGCCTGTGGTGCGCTTTTTCTATATGTATATTTTACTGGGCGGATTTCTTGACGGCCAAGCGGGATTGGCTTGGTGCACGCTGCAAGCTTTTTATGAATATCTAATTTTGCTGAAAGTTTGGGAAATGAAGCATCTACCACTGCCAACTTTAGAGGCAGTGGCCGAACCATCTATTTCGGAAGTAGTAACAGTTGAGCCGTCAAAAGTTTCTTATAATCTTGGCGCTTCCGATACTCGAAATTAAAAATTGAGAAGTAAAAATTGGGCATTAAAAATTGGCATTGCTAATTAATACAACTTAAAAACGAACATGATTTACGCACTTCCCTGGATGACAACCCCGTCATAACATAGATATAATCAAGAACATAGCCCTGATACACATCAGAAAAAAGGGTAGTTTATTGCGCCTAATTATCATTAATTCGGCTTGGCACAATTGGAGGATGATTGTTGCGGGGAGTATGGGTTAAGCGTTTCGCCTGCTGTGAAAATACACGCCTTCGGGAGTATGGACACGCCTACAAAAAAATCAAAATCCTCCCGCTATTATGCCACGTTCCGCCCTCAGTAGGTCTTTTGACGGGTTTGTCACCCCGTCGAGATATTCACTACAACAACAAAACAAAAAAAAACCGATTTCTTGGAGAAACCGGGTTTCTGAATACCCTCAAATTTTTAGGTTTAATCAAGTTTTGATTCTTCTTAACTCAAAACTCTCACGACTCATATCAAATCCGTTAGCATCGGAATAGTAAATTCGAGTTGACTGTTGACGGTTCACGGCGTCAACAGTCAACAGTCAACCGTCAACATCATTCCGGTGTAACCGGAAATGATATCACAGCTTAAAACTCTTGAGATTTGGCCGTTGTTTTTGCCCGATCGAGCTTTAAAATCAACACCCCCAAAGGTGGCAAACACAAGTCGATCGAATAAGCACTGTTGTGGAACCACCACTCCTCAGTCCACTTGCCCCCCAAATTCCCCATATTGCTGCCGCCGTATTCCCGAGCGTCGCTGTTAAACAACTCCGTATAGAAACCTGGTTCCGGCACTCCTACGCGATAGTGAGAGTGGGGCTGCGGCGTAAAATTGCATACCGTCACCACAAACTCGTCGCCATCCTTCTCTCGGCGCACAAAGGCCACGACACTGTGCCGGTTGTCGGTGCAATCAATCCACTCAAACCCATCCTCAGCAAAATCTTGACTGTAAAGTGCCTTTTCGCTGCGGTACAAATTGTTCAAATCCTTAAAAAACAGCTTCAACTTTTGGTGCGGATCGAATTGCAGCAACTGCCACTGCAAATCCCCCCAAACGTTCCACTCGTGCCACTGGCCGAACTCCATGCCCATAAAGATCGTTTTCTTTCCGGGATGAGCAAACATAAAAGTAAACAAACAGCGCACGTTTGCAAACTTTTGCCATTCGTCCCCTGGCATTTTCCCGATAATGTGAGCCTTGCCGTGGACTACCTCATCGTGGGACAAAGCCAGCATGAAATTCTCGCTGTGGTTGTACCACATACTGAAAGTTATGTTGTTCTGGTGGAACTGGCGGAACCACGGGTCCATGTGGAAATAGTCGAGCATATCGTGCATCCAACCCATGTTCCACTTCAGGTTGAAGCCCAAACCGCCTACATAGGTCGGCCAAGATACCATCGGCCAAGAGGTAGATTCTTCGGCGATCGACAGCGCACCTGGGAAATAGCTAAAAATGACGTGATTCGCCTGACGCAGAAAATCCGCCGCCTCAATATTTTCACGCCCTCCGTATTGGTTGGTCAGCCATTCTCCGGGTTCGCGGCAGTAATCCAAATAAAGCATCGAGGCTACGGCATCTACGCGAATCCCGTCGATGTGGTACTTGTCAAACCAAAACAGAGCGTTTGATACTAGGAAATTCCGCACTTCGTTGCGGCCGTAGTTAAATACTAGGGTTCCCCACTCTTTGTGCTCGCCCTTGCGGGGGTCGGCGTGTTCGTACAAGTGAGTTCCGTCAAAGAAAGCCAAACCGTGGCCGTCTTTGGGGAAATGTCCCGGTACCCAGTCCACCAGTACGCCAATGCCGTTGGCGTGGCACTGGTCAACAAAATACATGAAATCTTCAGGTGTGCCGTAGCGGGAAGTTGGGGCGAAATAACCGGTGACTTGATAGCCCCAAGAACCGTCGAAAGGATGTTCGGCGATCGGCAGCATTTCGATGTGAGTGAATCCCAAATCTTTGACGTAGGGTATCAGCCGATCGGCCAATTCCCGGTAAGTCAGAAAGCGAGCCCCGGGATTCAGTTCCGAAACTTGCACGGCGGGTTGTATTTCCCCATTTGGTAGCACGGCGGGTTCGTCAGTAGCGGCGTGCAGCCAAGAACCGATGTGGCATTCGTAAACCGAAACCGGCTGCGTCAGTTGGTCTGTGTGCCGCCGCTTTTCGATCCAAGCGCTGTCGTTCCAAGTGTAGGTGTTTAAGTCGGTGACAATTGATGCTGTTTTCGGCCGCACTTCTTGCTGGAAACCGTAAGGATCGGACTTTTCGTAGGGATGTCCGTCTTGGTTTTTCACTTCGTATTTGTAGGAAGTTCCCACGGATAGTCCCGGAATAAATAATTCCCAGATGCCGTTTTGGGATTTCCGCATTTGATGTTTGCGGCCGTCCCAATAGTTGAAATCTCCTAAAACTGATACATTTCGGGCATTCGGGGCCCAAACGGCAAAATATACTCCTGTGATGCCGTCTACTTCGGTGAGGTGTGCCCCCAGTTTTTCGTAAATCCGGTGGTGGTTGCCTTCTGAGAATAAGTGAATGTCAAATTCTGTGAGTTTGGGCGATCGAAAGGCGTAGGGGTCGTAGATAAAGCGATCGTGTTCTCCTTCTTTGACCCGCAGTTGATAGTTTGCTAGTTCTGGGGTTTCGATCGTACATTCAAAAAAGTGAGGGTGATGCTCTGATTTCATCGGGTATTCGGCCCTGGCCTCCGGCACAACTACCGATACCGAATCCGCATTCGGCAGATAAGCTCGGACGACCCAGACTTTTTTGCCATTTTCTTCGATCGCGTGAGGGCCTAGCACTTCAAATGGATCGTGGTGCTGATTCCAAACAATGCGGTCAATCTGTTCAAAGGGGACGGTCGCGGGCATAAAACTACTTACCTCAATCTTTTAACTAAATGGCTTTCAAAACTTAGAGCGGCGCTGCACTTTACATTTCGATACATTTTTGATCGCTGATCCTACCACTGATTAGCACGATCTTGCCTGCTGCTCCAGCGCGCGCCCTGGGACACACAGCAGGCTGTTGCCTTGCCGGCGGCCGAGCTGGGGTTTTATTGGTAACATCTAAGTATAGAAATATTAAAACAAATTGAAAAATTTATCTTATTTCCCAAATTTCCTTGACTTTTTATTTAAAATGTGATATGAAAATTTTTCCAACTATTGTCTATTTGCCACTGCAGGAGAGTCAACACTCTAAGTGTTGGAGAGCAGTTAATAGTTTACCGGGAATTTTCAGGCAGGGACGATCGCCCGATCGGTAGAATGTCACCTCCCGGAGACTGGGTTTCCCCACAAAGTCGGTGAATTTTGGCAATACGCTCAAACAGCGAAGGATGCTCAACTCGGTATTGAGGAATCCAAGCTAAAGGACTCAGCATGGCGACAGCAGCAAGCAATATCTGCCATGCTCAAGGCATCGCCTAGCAAACTAGCACCATCCTACCAGCGACGGTGCAATAGGTTTAAAGCAGCACTCAGGCGCCATTGGAGCGAGTTTTGCCGAGGCCGGGTTAATACCGAACTGGGGCGGCGCCCATTGAATCACTAAACTGGCTCTAAACAGACGGGTCGATTTGCTTGCCCGCACCGGCGCGAAACTCTTAGTAAACAAATCGAGTAGCCATGCCGATGCTGTCATCGAGCAAGTCTTCGACGAGCATCCAAGGCTCAGATAGCTTTCCTCTCGTCTGCGAGCCACAGTGGCGCGGAAAGAAAGCGAGACTCGATCGAGTGCAAAATTTGCCTCAAGTCTGCGATCGCCTCCGGTTGACCTTCGAGTTGAGGCAGAAGCACTGGCACTGTCCTCAAACTTCCCGTCAGAGGCTTGAATTTCAAAACCTGCATCCCGGGAGTCAAATTTTCCACTTGAAAGCTAATGCCCTTGTAATCCAGCGCTAAGCGGACTTTGCGGCACTAAGGGGACGTACTGAAACTTTAGTAAAAGCATCAGACTAAAACTAACACCCAACTTGAGGCCTAGACCTCTGAGATGAAAAAATGCGAGGAGCGAACGATTTTTCACCTGGAGGCTAGGCTCGTTGGGCAAACACTCTCGGATCGCCCTAGTTAGGGAGACTTTTTAGGAGAAGGAGAAGCTGTTCCACCAGCCCCAGCTCCACCAGTCCCAGCTCCACCACTAGGAGTGGACTTTGGAGATGGAGAAGATGTAGGAGAAGTAGTAGTGCCAGCGCCGCCAGTGCCGCCAGCGCCGCCAGTGCCGCCCGGAGAGGGGGTAGAGTTAGTGTTGCTGCCCTCTCCGCCGCAGGCGCCGAGGGCTACTGCCAAGCCCACTACCAAAGTCAAACGAATTAATCCCTTGTTCATAAAAACTCCTTAAGACTGAAAACCCATCGCAAGGAAGGGAATAGTGTACTTCAGAAACAATGCTGGCACGAATAGCTCAACGATTCGCTCGTTGATTACAATACTGCATTTATTCATAAATTTCACATAGATTATCGCTAACCAGCAAAGATTTCTTTTTTTTTGGCAAATCCTGAAGTCAAAGAGACCAGTGGTAGGATGGGTTGGTTGGCTTGTGAGGTATCTTTGGTAAGGATAACCGATCGCACCCAGATTGCCACAACTGGCGCTCTGGAGACAAAAAATTCTTAACCTCAATCAAGCTGAAGCTACCCCACTTTACGTATTGGTGAACTCTATGACCGCTGCTATCAGATCCCCGGATTCTCCACGCTCCCGATCGACCCGCAAGCCCTCTGCTGGCCCAGCCAAAAGCAAAGTTACTTCTATTGCCCGGGCTAGGCGGGCGAAGACAGGGCCGGTATTGCCCAACTACTCGCCAGCAGACGAACAGGCTCAGGTTCGGCAGTCCGCATCGGTGCTGAAAGTCATGCCAGCTCGCCAGCAGCAGCCAGTGTGGTTGCGATCGCTCCTGCAGGCACAGCGCGCCTCCTCAGTGGCAGCACTTATGCTTTTGGGCGGTGCTCTGAGTCTCTACGGCTTGACAGTTTACGGCGAGCAGCGCTGGAGCCAGGAGTATCAAAAGCTGGAAACTCTGCGCCTCCGGGAACAGCAATTGAGTGCTTCTAGTGAAGTCTTGAAACACCAACTTGCTAAAGAAGCCCAAAATCCCGAAACCGGTTTGGCTCCGCAGAATCCTGGGAACACGATTTTCTTGCAGCCGGCCCCTGAAACTCGATCGCCCGTTGCGGCACCAAATTCTGAGCCCGCTCTCAAGAAGGGAGGCGGTGTGGAAACACCGCTGGGCTATTAAACCTGTGTCAAAGCGTAGAGCGCCCGAGGGCCTGAGTGTCCGAGGGCCTGAAAATTCGAGGATCTAATTTCCTTTTTGACTTTTTTGCAAGTCGCGCTCGATTTTCTCCTTCCCACCGGAAATTACAAATTAAAAATAATTAACACCACTTCAAAAAACAGAATGCAACTGTAGGTTTGATCCAAACCCTGATAGGGACTGCTCATTCCCAAGTCGTTAATTTTATATTTTAAAATAAAATTATAAATTCTAAAACGCTCTAACTTGCTATTGAATTTTTAATGCCATGAGCTACGACCCCCGTTTTGACCGCTACAGATCGCCGAATTTTCAACGCCCAAAACAGTCGGGCGATCGCACTGGGTGGGAAAAACCAGCCAAACCTAGATCTTCGGGGAGTTTGGGCCGATCGCCACAACAGACGGCTGCATCTTGGGGACGGCCGGTGGAGCGTTTAAAGCGCAGCAAGTTCCGTTTGTGGGCCGTGTGGGCGGTGTTGATGCTGGGGGGGCTGGGGCTGGCTGTGAATTTGTTTTATTTGCAGGTGACGCGAGCTCCGGCGCTGCGTAAACAGGCCGAGCAGCAGCAAACTCTCAAAACGAAGCCGTTTGTACCGAGACGCCCGATTGTTGACCGCGCAGGGAATGTTTTGGCGATCGACAGAGAGGTGTACACGCTCTACGCTCACCCGAAGTTGTTTAACCACTCGAAGGCGGAAATTGCTGCTAAATTGGCTCCGATGCTGGCGCTGGAACTGAGTCCGGGTACTACGTCGGAAACTGAACTGATACGCAGGTTTAATCTTGCTGAAAGCGGTATTACTATTGCGGAGTCTCTGCCTCAAGAGGTTGCCGATCGCGTCGCTGGGATGCAAATTAAAGATAGTCTGGTGGATGGCTTGGAGTTGTTGCGGCAGCAGCAGCGTTTTTACCCGCAGCAGGAGTTGGCGGCGGATATCCTCGGTTATGTGGACGGGGAACGGAAGGGACAAGCTGGGGTGGAATACAGCCAGCAGAATTTGTTGGAACGATCGATGCCGTCGATTCAGTTTAGCAGGTCGAGCAATGGGAGTTGGGTTCCCGATCGGCTGACGGCGGGATTTGTGCAGCTTGATGACTTGAAATTGCAATTGACGATCGACACTCGCTTGCAGCGGGCTGCCCGAACTGCGCTTAAGGAAAAAATGAAGGAACACGATGCGAAGCGGGGCACGGTGATTGTGATGGATGCCCGTAACGGGGAATTGCTGTCAGTTGTAGCGGAACCTTCTTATGACCCGAATCAATATTTTAATTTCGATTTGTCGCGCTATAAAAATTGGGCTGTAACTGATGTTTATGAGCCTGGTTCGACTTTTAAAGCGATTAATGTGGCGATCGCTCTGGAAGCGGGTGCGGTCAAACCTAATAGTGTGTTTAAGGACCAAGGTCGGATTTTCATGGATGGCTGGACTATCCAAAATTCCGATTACAAAGTGGTAGGGGCGCGCGGCCCTTCGACTGTTACTGAGATTTTGAAACATTCTAGCAATGTGGGGATGGTGCACGTAATGAGAAGTATGAAGGCTTCTCTTTACTATCAAGCTTTAGAAAAACTCGGACTGGGACAAACAGCGGGAACTGATTTGCCTTTTGAAGTAACCAGTCAGCTTAAAAGTCGAGAGCAATTTATTAACTCTCCGGTGGAAGTTGCTACTACGGCTTTTGGGCAAGGTTTTTCGATTACTCCGATGCAGTTGGTGCAGCTTAACGGCGCTTTGGCTAACGGTGGCAAGTTGGTGACTCCTCACGTTGTGCGGGGACTTTTTGATAGGGACGGTGAAGCTTATTGGAAGCTTCCGAGGCCGGTTCCGAAGCAGGTTTTTTCGCCGGAAACTACTAAGCAGGTGTTAGAAATGATGGAAACTGTGGTTGATGGTGGTACGGGGAAAGCTGCACAAATTCCTGGGTATCGGATTGCTGGAAAAACGGGTACGGCTCAAAAAGCTAATGCTGGTGGGGGTTATTCTGACAAGGCGATTATTACTAGCTTTGTGGGGATAATGCCTGTGGAGGCTCCTCGGTATGTTGTTTTGGCGGTGATTGATGAGCCTAAGGAGGGTTCTTCGGGGGGTACGGTGGCGGCGCCGATTGTGGAGTCGGTGATGGAGTCGCTCATTTCTATTGAGAAGATTGCGCCGAGTAAGAAGTAGTTGATTATATCTGATATCATGTCCGGGTGCTTACCCATAATTAAGCAGCAACTGGAACTTGAGGCCACCAGTGAAAGTTTGTTAA
>NZ_JAUBUI010000091.1:0-22360 GCF_036705385.1 Microcoleus sp. B3-A4
ACCAGACTCTTTTATTTGAGCCTCTAGACTCTTGAGCCACTGGGGATAAGGTTGAGCTTCTGACATGATTTTGTGTACCATCTCCGGGCCGTGTTTTACTAGCACGTCGTCAATTTTTAAGCCTAGCTCCTTATCCCACATAGCAACCAAAACGTTACAGCCACATTTTCCTAAAGCTTTAACGAGCTTCTTAACCTCAAGCCGTACCTCTTTTTTAGTCAGCACGTCCATATCAAAACGGATACGAATTGTCCGGCCCGGAACCGCAACCGCCGCCAAGTTGGGGACAAGTTCACCTTTGCTCTGCCACATGGCGACACCGCAGAGCGCTAATGAAGGGAGTCCGCAAGTCATCCCCGCCCCTGACTTCTTTGTTCCTTCGTCAAGGTCAACAATGATGGACACGTCATCCAAAACCCGCTGCCAAAAATCTTTATCGGGGTGCGGTAATGCGATCGCATCGTAGGGATGCCCCTTGTCAGATAAGTATTTTGTGGGCTTCTCTTTTTCTGGAAATTGGATGGCTATATCAGGTTTGTATTGACCGAACTCTTGAGGCTGCATTGTGGTTAGGTCAAGCCCAGAGACAAACCAGCCTAAAGAAAAATTGGTTGGGTATTTCTTCCAGCCAATTTTTTTGGCAACTACCGATCTGTTATCCAAGCTGCTCAAGCAGAGATGTGTTATCCCTGGACTAACACCTGAATCCTCAACCCATTCTTTTAGATGTTTGGGTTGAATTCGAGAATGATGACAGGCTAATGGTTCACTCTCTGCGATGTGGGCTTGATGCTCCGGCGTAGATTGCGCGGTATCAAGCTCGTGGCTTTCTTGTGTAGATTGTGTGATGTCCATTACGCTGCACCCCCGATCGCTTCAAAGGTAGCCCCAAACAATCCCCGGTTATCTTGCGTATTTAGAGGGGATTGTGGTAGAATAGACTGATAACAAGGCTTTGCAGGCTCTTGAAACTTATGGGTAGCTCTATGGGTAGTGTAAGAATTCCGGGAACGTGCGATCGAACCGCTACAGATAACGCGAAGGCAAGCAAGCAAGCTAGCACCAACAGTCACAGCGCCAATAGAGCGTGTGCATTGTGAGACAAGGTATGTCATTATGTTATTAGGAGCCGGCCCTTATTGACGGCGTAGTTCCTAACTTTGTTACTAAAACCTGCCAAGATTTTTCACAAGCAAAGTTAGGGGTTTATAGATAATACTAAAAAAGCGCTGGAAGCTTACGCTGCCTGCGCTTCTTCATTGTGTGTCTGTGTTTTGGCTTCAGTTTTTTCGAGCTTCTCAATTTGCATATAAAAATGCTTCAGATAAGTCTCTAGCGCATTTTGGATAAAATACGATCGGCTGATTCCTAAATGCTTAGCCGCAGCATCGACGCCCTCTATTACCTCGGAAGAAATAGAGAAAGATTTGGCGTGTTTGTAGTTTGGAGAGGGAAGCATAAATCACAATCGGTGTTGAGATTATTACTGCCATCTTACAACATCAAACTCTATTGCGATCGATATTTTGCCGTGAATTTAGGAATTGACCGACTATGAGTGACTATGACCGACTGTGACAGACTGTGACTGCTAGACAGCTTGCTGCTTCGATCGGACAGCCTTCCCCACTTTTGCCTAAAAAATTAGCTACCAGCGTATTATATGCGGGATATATACATCAGCCTATCGCCTATTGCTTTTTCTGAGGATAGGGTGTATTTTTACAACTCCAATTAGCCAAAGGAACGTCAGAGAATTGGTTTGAAAATACCGACGCAGGCAAGGCACAGTCGCAGAATATGCCTTATTTACCACTTTATGTAAATACGCTTTTACCCCACTAATAAGCGTAAACGAACTATTAATAAGTAGTCGATCGCCCACACAGTCGCGGTTCCCCACAATCGCCGATAGCACCGTCGCCACATTCCCCACGGGCGATCGGCAGTCGCTTCAGTTTTGCCCGCCGCCGTTGCCCCGGTTTCGGAGTTGGTTGTTCAGGTACTGCCACAGGTCGCGGATTTCTGTCTGGATGATTCGCATTTGCTCGCGCCATTCATTGTGCTGCTGAGAAACCAGCCTCAGCGCTTCTTGATGGCTCCCAATTGCTGAAACCATGCGATCTACCCGATCGACTAAACGATCGAGTAGTTCGGTGCTTGCCTGTTGCTGCACCGCAATATTGTCAACGCGCTCTGTCAGTCGGTCGATGGCTGCGGTGTTGGCGCTGGTTTGAACTTCCAGCCGCCCGATCGCATCACTGTTAGCCTCCTGCTGCACCGCAATCCGATCTATGCGATCGGTCAGTCGGTCAATGGCGGCCGTGTTTGCCTGCTGCTGCACTGCGGTGGCTGCGAGGATTGCTTCTATTCGGTCTAGCCGATCGCTTGAGTTCATTTAGTTTTCTCCTTTACTAGACATTAACTAGACATCAACTAGACCGTGTAGAACCTCTAGCCTGCTTACTTTTTGCCGTTGCCTTAGTGGCTGTGGTTGCTTTGGTTCGGGTGGATGACGGTTTGACTTCGGGCGGGTCTTCTGGGTTGTTGGCAAGCCAAATTCTCATCTCCTGTTCCAGTAGTAAATTGCAGAGATTGGACATAGATCGCTTCTCCTCTTTAGCTCGCCGCTCCAACGCCTGAAACAGTTCTGGTTCTAAATATATAGTTGTGCGTGGTTTGTCTGTGGCCACATCAATCTCGTTAAAAGGTACTTTTCATCATTCTCCCTCCTTAGATGAGTTTTGTCATTTTGGTTCATTACTGCTTGACACTCTGCATGACTAACCCTTAGTATAGCGGATAGTGACGAATCGATTCCAAATCGATTCCGAATTGATTCTCCCAATCCAGACGAACCATGAACCTTGAAAACCAGACAGTGATTGACGTAGAGGTTACAGAAATCGATACTCCTGAGCCAGAATCGATCGCGATCAAGCGTTGGTATTCAGCCGCGCAAATACAATCGATTCTTGATTTGAATAAATCGGGGCTGCAAAAGGCGATCGCCAAACTACAGGATATCTACGGCATTGAACTTAAAGCCTTACGCCGTGGGGAAGCGCGAGCCACCCAATACTCTGAGTTTGCTCTTAAAGCTTGCCAGTTGCTCAACGCTGGCAAACTTAGCGAACTGCGGAAACTGGTAGAGACTGCACCGATCGCACCGACTGCCGGAGCATTGACAATTGCCGAATATACGCCCGCGCTCGATCGACGGATCACCCAATTGAATCAGAATGCAAATTCTGCCTCCGCATCTTTGAATCAAAATGTGCAGCAGCTTCTAGCTCAAATTGCTTCCGAAAACGAGGCGGCGCAACAACGTGACTCCGATTTAAAACAAGCCAGAATCAACGCAGCCCAAAACCGAGGTGCTGCACAAGCATTAGAAATCTACCAGGCCGAACAAAAGGCACTGAATGAAGTGTTGGCACAGCTCCGCGCAAGACAGTTGGGAGGGGCTGAGTAATGGCTTTTTACAAAGTGAAAGTGCAGCGGGAATGCAAAACAACTAGAACCTTTAACGTTGTTGGAAACCGCCCCCAAGAGGCTTTGCAGGCTGCTGCATTACAACTGAGAGATGAAGGCGTAGCGGATGCTGTAGCGATTGCAGTGATTGGTCAAATTAACAGTTTGAGGGATTGAAAAAAATGACTAATGACGATGACAAAAATCTCGACAAAACCCTGAACCGACTGATGATTGGCGGTGCTGCATTGACTAGCGCTCTTATCATTGCTGGGGCTTATGATGCGGGCTATCAATCAGGAAGAAAAGAATCTACAGCGCCGATAACCGTACACGGCGACCTGACAATCAACAACAACAGCAACAATTCAAGCCAGTCGGTTCCTCTCGTAAAGTAACCCGACTGGCCCGCAAGCAAAGCCCTTATCGCTAAGGGCTTCACCGCACTCTAAGGAAATTATCTCACATGATGCAAAAATTCAGAGTAGCCGCCACACCGGGCGCGGGTCACATCAAGCGCCAGTTTAACTACGAATCGGGCCCGCTAACCCCAGAGATGGTGAATGCAGCGGGCAAAGAAGCAAAAGTGCTTGAGCTACAGAAACAGCTACGCACCGCCTACAACCGCCACGATGCAAAGATTCGAGCAAATACAGTCGAGATTGAGCGGCTAACGCTTGAAGCTCAAGAGAACGGGCTGACCGACACCTTGCAGATTGACAAGTACGTCGCTAAAGCAATTGTTGCCAGCGCAAAGTATGACCAAAATATAGTCAATTTGCAGCAAAAATTACAGCATGAATTGGGCTTAATTAAGGTCGAAGGAGCCAGCACCCAAACGCTGCAAAATGTAGATTTCCGCCAGCGTTTGTTACTCATCAAAGCGAACCATCAGGCAAAGGGACAGATTCAACAAAACGGGTTCCAGCAGTCCTTAAAAGCAATCCAAGCATCCCCGCAGCAGGCGATCGCCATGCAGGCGAAGCGGTCGGCGTTTAACAATTACATTAACGCCAAGGACTTCGACCCCATTCCCGCTGTACCGGGCGCTTCCGGCGGTGGTAACAACTCATCTATCAGCACCGACGGCAAAGGCTTTTTAGGTGGCTTGTTTGATTTCTTCAGTGGACGTAAGTAAACCTTAGTAAGCGGGTTAATCGCCCGCTTTTTTTGTATGAATATCTCGGAATTTGACACTTCAGAATTTGACTACTTGAATGCGGGCAGTTTTGAGCAACCAGAACAGCAACAACAACAGAAAACTGACGAAATTAGTGGTATAGAGCGCTTCTGGAACCTGACCGGAAATTGGGGCGAATTTGGCAGCTACTTCGGCGCGGGTCTATCTGCATCCCTTATTGTGAGGGCAATTCCGGCGCTTATCCCGTCCGCTGTGATACTCATTCCGGCAGTCGGGTTAGGGCTGACAGTGTTTACTTTCTCCTCTGAAGGTTCAGCCAAACTACGCAGCCAATTAATACTAATTGCCGTGGGAACTGCTTTACTTGCTGCTAATTGGGATGCGTGGTTAGCGTGGGTAGTTGCTAATTCTCAGTTGTTACTTTTCACGACTGCTTTACTAATCATCTGCGGTTCGTTTGTCATCACTCAAGTTTGGAGCAAGTTAAGCAATGTTAACCAATAAGAATCAGGCAATTGTTTCGACCTTACTAGGCTTAGGGATTGCGGGTTTTGCGGGTGCTGTAGCCTTGCCATTCAACGACCAAATCGAGTTTAAGCTTGGCAATCGGATAGAATCCCGTCCTGCGTGGCTCGTGCCTGCTAAAGCTGAATTTAAAGGCATCCAGCGCGGTTATGGTGGGGTCAAGATTCTGCTTAGTTTGCTCGCGACTGGGGGCATGGTGGTAGTGATGCTGATTGCCCGCAAGGAAGGGGAATTAGAGCCAGTCCGGCAGCGGATTAAGAAGTATCAAGAGAAGGCTTACGAGTTCGGCTTCGCTGCTGAAAGCGCCTATCAAATGGCCACCACACAGAACAGATACAAGAAGCTGACAGAAGCGGACGAACGAGCATTTGAGGATGAGCTTGAAACTGCCTACTGTGAATCATTGGGCATCAGCCCGCAGGAACAGCAAGCAATGTTAACCGGGACAGCAACACTCGATCACACGACCAATCCCAGCGACAAAGTGGAGGAGCGGGCAACACCAGGGGCGATCGAACCGGAACAGACCGACGGGCCCAAAATGCCAAATAACATTGAGATAGCTCGGAGAACAGCAGCTAAAGTCCTAACTTCTTTGGCAGGTATCAATACCTCAATCTTCTTAGCGGGCCCGACTCGCACGGGCAAAACTTACACCCTGCATAAGTGGTTGGACGATGTAACCTTTCGCTTTCCGCAGGCTGAAATCTATGTAATTGCCCAGAAATACGAAGATTTTCCCGGCGTTCCTCGCAACCGAATTGTGATATTTGACCCGCTATTTCCAGAGGAGTCGATGAAGTTTTTGGATGTGGTTTACGAGAAGTTGCAGAGCCGGAAATCCCAACCAGCAACCGAGGAAACCTACCGCGACCGACCTATCAAATTAATACTTGAGGATTGGTTCGCAACGTACCAATCCTTAATGCAAAAAAGGAATGCACAACTCTGGGAAGACAAGGCTTCTAAGCTGGGAAGTATAGCCACTGTTGGGGGTCAATACAATGTTGGATATTTCATCTGTACCCAGACTTTTAACATTGCCTCTAGTGGCGTAGCAGACAGCAATATCCGGCTAAATCTGGCACTGTTGGCACAAGGCTTAGTCCGCACCACTAAGGATGGTGAAGAGCAGGGTTCTTATGGCGTAATCGAGCAAATGCTAAACAATCAAAACGTCATCGCCAGCAAGGCTCATAGAGATTTATTGTCGGCAGATTTGAAGCTATTAATCGCTGATTCAATGGCTGAGCAAACCCCAATTATCTTGTCTACCATTGGCAATCCGGTACTGGGGTTAATGCCCAAAATAGACGTACACAAAGCGACTGCTGCTGATGTTCCGATCGGGCAAAACAGCACTCCCGACACCCCATCCCGGACGGATACCACACTGCCAGAGCAAGATGCCGGAAACCTCCCAAACCCTTACGGGAAGGGGACGGCGGGGTCACAGGATGCGGAAACCTCGGACACTTCGGAAGCCCTTTCCCAGAGCTTAAATGGCTTTTTAGCTGAAGTGCTAGCCGAAAATCTTCCTCCCATCTTTGCTGATGATTTCCCATTAAAAAAGCACGAGCGGCGGGTGCAATTAGCCAAGCTGGTAATTGCCAAAAATCTTGGCAAACAAAAGACAATTTACTTACTGTGGGGGGTGACTGATGGTGGTAGAAATCACCAGCGATATGTGGACGCGAGAGAGATGCTTGAAAAGTTAAGCAAAGGGGATGACAGCAACAATGCTCAGTAAACTAATCCATTTTTTGCCAGACTTCATTCTTGACCCAATCTATGATGCAATCTTTGCTGAATTCGTGCGACGGGGCAACATTATTTTGGAGGATGACTTGAACAATGAAGACAGAAACTAACCAACCACCAACTCAACCGAGCCGGACTATGTTATCGGCGATTTGATTGAAACAAACGAACACTAGCTCGAATAAAAAAGAAGCCTCCGGGAATCTCCGGGGGCTTCTTTTTTTTGTGCGATCGCCAACTCATTCAGGCCGAGGTACGGGGCAATTCATCCGATCGGAGTCCGCAGCTATTTTCTTCAATCTTTCCAGGGCTGCCAAGCAATCCCCTAAAGCTCTGTGATCACCGCAGAGAGGTTGCCAGCGATAATCCTTGTGGTAGTAGCTCCAATCGCCCGCCCATTGCGCGTGCCAAGTCATTAGGCATTCAGAGCGATTCTTGAGCTTCAAAGATGGCAAATTATGGAGCTTACAGCAGTAATTTAGGATGCGAATATCGAAGTCAGAATTGTAAATTAGAAGCTGTTTGTCCTTGAGTATTTCGGCAATTTGGGGATAGATTTGGGGAAAGCTTGGCGCATCAGCCACTACCTCATCAGTGATTCCGTGGATAGCTGAAACCTCGGCAGGAATGGGGATTGAAGGCTTGATTAGAGTATTTAGTAGGGGTTCGCCGTCACGATTGATGACAGCTATCTCCACAATCTCGGCGTCACAAAGCCCCGTTGTTTCTGTATCTAAAATTGCTAGGTTTTCAGCAGCTAGCTCATCCCGGGCCCACTTCACCGCCCTTACTCGATCGCGCTCAATGAAACCGACCTCGTTGTACCATTCCTCATACTCTCGCTTGATTCGAGCTTTCTCGCGGTTGGCGGCAAGTGTTTCGAGTTGTTTTTCTGTCGGCTTTCTTTTTGGTCGGCAGGATTCTGGGTTATCGGGGTCATAAAGAAGTACATCGTATTTCTGGGCCCTAATAATCCCGACTGCTTTTAGGGGAGACAAACCCAGTTCTGCTAGCTGCTTTTTGGTTTTGAGATTTTGGGGAGGTTCGCCGGGTTTTCCCCACCATTTGTACTCATCCATCGCCGCCCTCCAACAATTCCAAAATTGCCTCCACATCAGCCAAATCTGCTTTGGATTTTTTGCGCCGTGCTTTTAATCGGTTGAGCAAGTCGGCCGGCTCCGGTAGTTCGATCGTCGGTGCTGGGTTCTGTTCGATCGCTGGCGGCGGGTTTTGCTTAAGCTCTGCGAGTTCCTCATTCTCGCCCCGTAATTGATGGATGATACTGCGATGTAATTCTATCTCCCTTGCTAGGTTTTGTCTGTCGATTTCCGATTCCTTAAAAGCTTCCTCCCATTCGTGTTTAGCGCGGTTTGCTGCCTGCAATTCTGCCTGAGCTTGTGCGAGTTGTTGGGCGATACCTTCAATCTCGCTGTCATTGCTCAGGCACTCAATTTTCCCAGCCGTTCCTCCATTGCCGTCATTTGCTCAGCCATCTGCTGTATCAACGCCAGTGTGTTATCTGGTGTGTTGTTTGATGTGTTACCCGGTACGCTGTCTGGTGTGTTGTTTGATGTGTTACCCGGTACGCTGTCTGGTGTGTTGTTTGATGTGTTACCCGGTACGGGATTCTCTAATTGAAAGTATTGTGCTAGTGCTTTGTTTACCGCTGCCGAATACATCAGCCCCTTCTTAGATTCCAGCCCGTTCGCGGTGCAAAAGTCGCTTAATGCTTGCTCTACAGCTTTATCAAGGTACACGGCGATGTGCTTTTTATCGGTTGCCATATCTGTTACTCCAGTCAGTGCAATACCAACATAACATACCTAATACGCTGGTAACACACTATAAGTTTTTTAGTATATCTTGGTAACACACTATAAGTTTTTTGTATGTTACTGGTATTGTATTTAGTACAATACCTTGCTATAGTGGTAACATACCAAGCAAAGGGCAACCGATACAGCCTGCGCTAAACACCGAACCTAGAAAACTAAATGAACATCGACACCAGCTTGATTCAAACCGCGCTGCTAGCACTTCAACAGCAAGGTGAACTCAAGTATCAAAGCAAATGCGGTACGAGCCTCCCCAGCGGATTCTACAAATCGGTACTTTATCTCGACAGTGACCGCCTCGGAAAATTTCAAGTCACCATCTATATGACATTGAAATCACCCACAGGATACGGAATCCGGGTTGAAGCTACCGCCGAAGTTCCCGAATTGCTCCTCACTGATCGCTACTTGGAAAGCTTCGAGGACTTTGAAAATGAGATCGACAAGGATTACTCGATCACCGCAACCAAAGCCAGCCGTCGCCGACAACTAGGTAAATAACCAACCGGGAGGGTGTTACCCCTCCCCCTTCGCTTCACCTACTCACTCACTACAGACCACAGGAAAAAATTATGCAATTACTCACCGTCAAATTCAACCAAATCGCTTCAGCCATTGACGCTACCAACGCCCAAATAGCAGCTCTACAAGCAAAACTGAGCGAACTCCAAGAACACCAGCAACAACTGCTATCGGTTGAACAAGCCTGCCAATCTGCACTCGCTCAAGTCGGGACAGCGCTGGCAATGCTCAACCACGTCGATCCTGCTGAAATTCTTACCTTTAAAGCGGCGGTTGAGGCCCAATTCGGGACTGATGCGATCGCATTTTTAGAACCCACAACACCTGCACCAGCCGAACAGATCGAACCGGAACCGAACGAACCAACAGCGCCGGAACCAGCTACAACAGCCGATACCAACCCACCGATCGACGTTGAAGCTACGCCAGAACCCGCAGCGCCGAGCGAACCGGAACCCGCGCCAGAGCCAGACATTGAGCAAGCGCTGGCTAATATGCCACTCCCTACCCTGCGGTCACTGGCTAAATCCAAAAAAGTTGACGCTCGCGGGACAGCAGCCAACATTACCCGGAGACTCAAGGCGATCGTTACACCTGCCGACCTCCGGGCGATCTGGTAAGTGTTTGAGAGGGCCGTCCCTCTCTTCTGTCTAGCTTCAAATCAGAGGTAACACACTGTCAGTACCATACTATAAGCAGTATCCCATACCCTAGTAACACACTATAAGTTATCTGTATGTTACTGGTATTGTATATAGTATTGTACTATGTTATGATGGTAACATACCAAGAAAACAAAGCCACCGCACGAAGTTTGGACGCCTAGAGCGGTGGCTGAATCCCAAAGGATCTAATGATGAACGTAACACAGACTGCACCCAAACCAGCCACCACAGTCAAAGTCTGGGAAGATGCCAGCCCTCTCGCTGCGGTAGGAGATATCATCCGCAAAGCGTTTTGCCCGATCGCCCGCGTAGTCGGCAAAGAAATCTTGGCAAATGGCTGCATTTGCCTGATCGTCTTTTTCCCCGGCTGCCTTGATCATCACAGTGAGGAATGGGTGCTCGAAGCGCCAGCCGTCCCCGCCACAGCAACCGCCACAGCAACCGGAACTAACGGAGATGAACCACCCAACCGGGGAGACAACCGACGCGGACGGATGCAGCCAGCTACCAAGACTGACAAAGCTCTTGCCGCCATCTTCAACGATCGCCCCAAGCAATATCAGCAATTCCTGATTATTCGGGAGGAATTGGCGGCGATCGGCATCAAGCTAGGCAAGCTAATCAGCAGCCGGGAAGATGCTAAGGGCTGGCGACTTGACTGGGAGGGCGACAAGGCTGGCTTGTTTTGGACTGTTGGCAATGACTGGGAAATTGCCTCGCTGAAATACGAAACCGAACTGACTGGCAACTGGGAAGGCTTCGATCTAGTAGAGCACCTCGACTGCAACGGCATCGAGCTTCCCGAATAGTCGATCGCACTTGGGCCTCGTACCCTTCAATCGAGGCCCGCAAACCAAACCAACCAACACAGGAAAAAACAATGCAATCTATATCGCAAAAGGGCTGGGATAAATATCTCGATCGGAAAGCAGCCGAATTCCTCCAAGCTCAGCAGATTATTAAGTCGCACCCCATCCCCGGTGGTGGCGGTCAGGCCCCCGGCTTTCTGGTACTCCGGCGACGTGGCGAACAGTACGCAACCCACTTCTACAATTCGCAGGATGGGGGCTTTCATCACGGTCACTACTTCGCCAACCTTGCTCAGGCCGAGGCCGACTTTGCCCGCCGCGTGACTGAGTACGCACCCGCCACCAACTAGCCCCCGCGCCCCTTGCCCCATCTCCTAAAAATCGGGATGGGGCCCCTTTATGTCCTAGTGTTCGCGTAAACTATCATTATCAAGACCGCAATCATGAATAACACCGACTTTTCGATCGCCCGCCTTGAATCTTCTCTTGATGCCAAAATTGAGAGATATTTCGATACTGTAGACACTGACCCCGACGTGCTCAAACAATTACTTGCCGACAAGCGCTCCGAAAATACCCGCCGCGCCTATGAGCGGGACGTGAATGATTTTCTACAAACTATGACGGGGACGGCGGCTGTCCCTGATAATGTTTTGGAATTCCTGCACCTGGAAGAGCGTCAAGCCGTGTCAGTGGTTCTCAAGTATAAAGCCAAGCTGATTGACAAGGGGTTGAAGGAAGCGACTATTAATCGGCGGCTGGCGGCTGTCAAAAGTCTGGTGGAAATGGGCCGCAAGCTCGGCGCGTGTCACTATACCCTAGGCGATATCAAGGGAGAGAAAGTTACCAGTTACCGCGATACAACGGGGGTTGACCGACCAACTTTTGAGCGAATTTTGCAGCAGTGCGATCGGACAACTTTGTCTGGCAAGCGTGATTATGCTTTGTTGCGCTTGCTGTGGGGTAATGCTTTGCGACGAAACGAAATCAGTCAGTTGAACGTTCGAGATTTTGACCCGGCCGGTAAGACTTTGCGGATTTTTGGCAAGGGACGCGGGACGCAAGCTGAGATGATCGACTTGGGGTCGGCGACGGTTCAGGCGATCGCCGACTGGTTGGACGCTAGGGGCGGCAATTCCTCTCAGGACGCACCACTATTCACGGCCCTCGATTTTGCCAATACCGGACATCGGCTGACGGGCGACGGCTTGAGAAGAATCATTGTTCGTCACTGCGAGAATGCTGGCATTACCAAGCAAATGTCACCTCACCGCATCCGTCACTCGGCAATCACGGCGGCACTGGACGCAACAGACGGGGATGTAAGGAAAGTTCAGAAGCTCAGCAGGCATAAAAATCTGAATACCTTGATGGTGTATGACGATAATCGCGGCCGCGACCAAAGGGACGTTACCGATTTACTTGATGGGATGTTTTGAGGCTTTCTTGTCCAGTGGAGGAAGGTGCAAAACAGCAAGAATGTGCAATCCAGGTAATAGAATGTTTAGTACAATGGCGCAAATCCTGTACATTTCTTACATTTCTTTAGAGACAGCCTCTGAGTTGACTTACCCATCTTTTGGCAAACTTGCCTTTAGATTTACTCTATAAATAGCTCCTAAGCTTAAAAAATATACTATTACGAATGCTGTCAATTAAAATTTGAGGGGGAGCGTGATCTGGTTTTTGTTGAATTATTTGTCGAATCCGCCATAGAGCCAGTCCTAAAATTCGAGCAGTGTCAGCCAAACTGGCATAGAATAACCCGTGATTTTTTAAAAAATATCTTTGTCTTGAATCAAACCAATATTGAGGTTGCCGTTTAGAATTACTATTGTCAGCCTTTTTTCGGCTTTGTCCACCAATATTCATAATCCGGCTTTGAGGTATATACCAACAAGACCAACCCCCTCGTTTAGCCTGTAAACAAAAATCAGTTTCTTCGTAGAAAAGAAAATATCCTTCATCCATTAACCCTACTGATTCAAACACCTGACGACGGATCAGCATAGCGGTCCCGGAAACCCAATCAATTTGAGAAGGTTCATTGCCCATATAACGAGGAACAACCCATTTAGATAAAAGTTTTGTAACTATCCCTAGGCACAACGCAGATTCAAATTCACTTACTACAGAAGGAAAGTGAAAAGCAAGACGCTTTAGTTCTCCATCAGGAGTTTGAAGATTACATCCAGCAATCCCTACATCAGGGTGCTGTTCCAAAAAATCAACTAACACTTTTAATCCATTAGGAATCACTTGGGTATCTGGATTGAGAATGAAAAAGTAGGAAGGTGGGAGAGGCTGTTGGAGTGCAGAACGAATAGCTAAATTGTTGCCAAAAGCATACCCTCCATTATAATTGGAGGGCAAAATTGATACCCAATCTCCCCATGAATTTTTTTCAATAGCTGCACTAATCTCTTTTAGAGAATCATCTCCTGAATCATTCTCAATCACTACCACTTTAGTCCCTGGAATTGATTCAACTTCACCCCTTAACGAGCGTAAGCAATCAATCGTCAGATCAGGGGTTCGATAGTTAACAATAGTAACCAATAAATAGGTAGACCCTAAACTCATTTTTTGACCCTTTTTTTTAGAAAATAACACATAATTGTAAGTTGCCAGCCAACCTAAATGTTGCAGGAATTTTTCAACTTACATTTAAAATCTATTTTTTCTCTTTCAAAATAGCTTCAGCAATACAAGCTTCTAGTTTTTCTGCTAGAACTTGTACATAGGGTTCCTGAAGACAGCTAGAATGTCCGCCCGGGAGATCGTACACCTCAATTTTTTTTGTTACTCGTTTGTCCCAACCCATGAGAGGATTGCTGCTTAACTGAATAGCAGGCACGTCATCAATTGACGGATTGTCAGTAATGATGACTTCGCTGGCTCGAAAAAGTACCACTTGACCTTGATATAATTCAGGGACATAATGTTGAGCATCAAATATTAAAAGGCTACGGACAGTAATATTTTGTAAAAATTGAGGTAAAGACAGTTTTTTGTCTAAACAATATCTATATAGGTTTATCTTTAAGTAATTTTGAACCTCCTCCCTTCGTTTTTTGACAAGGTAACTAATTAAATTTCTGACTTTCCGTTGAGCTTTGTTAAATATATAGCCTAAACGTTCTAATTTTTTCAAGTTTTGACTTTCAGTAATCAGTTTAGAAAAGCTTTGCAGGCGTTGATTGCTAATGTTAAGGTTGAGAGGATTTTTTACATCCCAGGATTCAATAAGAATTACGGTCGAGCTTTTTTCTCCTTGATGTTGTAATTGTACAGCCATTTCAAAAGCTAGATTACCACCAGCACAGAGTCCGCCTAGTAAGTAAGGACCAGTAGGTTGAATTTTGCGAATTTCTTCGATGTAGTGAGCTGCCATATCTTTAAACCGAGTATGAAGCACTGGATATCCCGATTTGCCATAGGGACGCAATCCATAAACTGGACGATTACCTGCCAAGCGACGAGCTAAGTTTTGATAAAGAATAATCTCACCATCTGCATCATGGATTAAAAACAGAGGTGGTTTATAGGGTTGCCCAGGATTGAGCAATATTAAAGAGTTCCAGGGTGTTTCCTCATCTAATTGTTGCAGCCGATGGGCTAATTGCTCAATCCTTGGTGTTTCAAAAATAGTAGACAAAGGTAGCTTTTTGCCAAACTCTCGTTCAATTTCAGTAAATAGACATACTATCAATAAAGAATTTACTCCTAGTTCAAAAAAATTGTCTGTTACGCTAATTGGAGCGGTTCCAAAAACTTTTTGACAAATATTAACCAGTTGCAGTTCTCGTTGATCTCGTGGAGCTATTAACTGTTCCTCAACTTGTTGATTGAAATTTTGTTGTTTAGCTGAAACCTGATTGGCTGTCCACCCCCCTACTATTTCTAAGGTGTTATTAAGAAAGCTTGCTCGACAGGAAGAACGCTGTATTTTTCCACTGGCTGTCTTAAAAAGGGTTCCTCGTTTAAGCAGCACAACGGCATAGAGTTCTAATTCATGGTGTTCAAAAATAGCTTGGCGAATTTTAATAATGACTTCATCGATATCAAGAGTTTCTCGATAGCCTCGCTCTATCTCTTGGGCAATTACTAAGCGTTCTTCTCCGTTTACTTCAATTGAGAAGGCCGCCCCATTTTCTGGACGTAGAGAGCAATGAGTCTTTTGTACTGTCCATTCAAGGTCTTGAGGATAGTGGTTAGTTCCTCGAATAATAATCACATCCTTGATACGCCCTGTAATATACAGTTGCTCTTGGTAGAGAAATCCTAAGTCTCCTGTTCGCAGAAATGGACCTTCCCTCGTGTCCTGAATATAGGCAAGGAAAGTTTCCTCGGTCGCATCTGGTCGCTGCCAATAGCCTTGTGCCACACTAGGATCAGATACCCACACTTCTCCTACTTCATCAGCAGTGCATCGCTTTAGGGTATACGGATTTACAATAGCTACTTTTACATCTCTTATTAAGCGTCCACAACTAGCAATTGTTCGCACTAAATCAGCACTATCGCTATTAGCTGGAACAATATGAGACTTTTCTAGTTCTGATGCTAAAAATTTAGTGCTGATAAATGTCTCATTTTCAGGACTAGAGGAGACTAAAAGAGTTGCTTCTGCTAATCCATAGGCAGGACAGAAAGCTTTGGGGCTAAATCCACATGGGTTTAAAGTTTCTGTAAACTTTGTTAAGACTTCGGGATTAATGGGTTCTGCGGCATTTCCTGCAGCGCGCCAACAACTTAAATCGAGTTGCTCCCATTGTTGCGAATTAATCCGGCGTACACATAAATCATAGGCAAAGTTAGGCGCTTGGCTATGAGTCGCTTTATAACGAGAGATGGCTTCTAGCCACCGAAAAGGACGTTTGATAAAAGCAACGGGTGACATGACATAGCATGGAGTCCCATTGTAGAGAGGTTCTAGCAGTCCTTCTATCAGCCCATAATCATGAAAATAGGGCATCCAAGTCACGGTAACACTATCTGGGGTATATCCACAACTTTTTTGCAGATTATTACAGTGGTGGATGACATTTTTATGACTAATCATCACCCCCCTGGGACTAGAAGTGGAGCCAGAGGTATATTGAAGATATGCTAAAGTATCACTCTCTATGGCTGGTGGTTGCCATTGCTCGGCTAATTCAAGAGTTATTGCCTGACTATCTAACCACTGCATCTGTTGAAATTCTGGAACTTGCTGGCGGTACTCCTCCACTAAAGACATAATTCCTAATGTGGTCAAAGTGATGGTGGCTCGGGCATCTTTGGCAATTGCTTGAAGTCGCGGAAGAGTGCGCTTAAGTCGGCTAGCTTCTGGAGGGGGAGCCGGAATAGCAATGACTCCAGCATAGAGACAACCAAAAAAGGCACATAGAAAGTCTAATCCGGCAGGATATAAGAGTAAAGCCCGTTGTCCTTGAGTATTTAGAGATTGGAGATGGGCGGCGATCGCTCTTGCTCGTTGATCCAATTTTTTATATGTCAAACTCTCAGACTCTATTTTGCCGTCTTCAAGAAAGGTATAGCCCTGCTGATTCGGGTTTTTTACGGCTTTTTGACGTAGAAGATCAACTAGGGTAGAAATATTATTGAATCCTTGATGATTTAAGCCCATACTTGGAGTTGCTTTAGGTGGTATCATAGTCATTTGCTAAAATCTTTTTGGGTATCTTTGTGAGTGTTGAAAAGGTAGAATTGATTATCAAAGAGTTTTTTGTATCATTTAATTTTAAGGATAAAACTAATGTTTATAACTTATTTATACTAAATAAACTTAAACTTTTCCAATAGTTGATTGATTAGAAAACTACTTTGTCCAAACATATTAGGGAATTTACCTAGTACACAAAACAGAGCATAAATCATAGACTCTCTTGAGCTAAAATTTCGCTGTTGCATATATTTATGAATTTTATAAGCTAACAGCATATAAACAAAGAGTAACCCCCCTAAACTGTAACCGTAGGTCGGCTTTATGCTGATAATTGTCAGTAGGGGCATAAGTAGTCCCCAAAACCAGTTACTTAAGTTTTCTTTTTCCCATAAAGATTTTGGTTTATCTTTGTGTAACCAAAATACCTGAGCATAAGCATATCCTGACCGTATTGAGCGTTTCCACCATTGGG
Source organism: Microcoleus sp. B3-A4 (assembly GCF_036705385.1). Taxonomy (NCBI): domain Bacteria; kingdom Bacillati; phylum Cyanobacteriota; class Cyanophyceae; order Oscillatoriales; family Microcoleaceae; genus Microcoleus; species Microcoleus sp. B3-A4. The sequence goes on from NZ_JAUBUI010000091.1 coordinate 16,876, forward strand.
TAAAATGAGTCATTTGAGCATCATGCCATGCCATATCTGATTGCAGACGTATTATCTTCCATTCTTGCTGACGTAATCGATAGCACAGCTCTGGTTCTTCCCCCGCAATAAGGGTAGGGTTAAACCCTCCTACTTGCTGTAATGCTGTTACACGCATCATTGCAATACCCCCACTAAACTCTATTTCACCACTTGGTTGATTCCACTCGATTGCACACAATTGATGGTATACCGACAAATTAGGAAATCGCTCACGCAGAGTTCCACATACGACAGCAAGATCAGATTGAATTTCAAGTTCTCGTTCAGCAAGGGCAAGCCATCCTGGAGAGATTTCGCAGTCACCATCAACAAATTGAACAAAGGGAATATCTGGTTTGGCTTGTAATAAATAAGCTAGCCCTGCATTTCTAGCGCGAGCCGCGCTATATGGGATTATCGAATCTAGTTCAACTATTGATATTTTAAAAGAGTCAGCTATTTCGAGGCTGTTGTCTGTTGAGCCAGAATCAACATAAACCATACAGTCTACTTCTTTTTCTTTAATTAAGGAGTGTAGACACTGATTAAGATGTCTCCCTTCATTGCGACCAATAACAACTACTCCTGCTTTCATTCTTTCCTTTCTCATCAAAAATTTTTTATTTAAGTTACTCGACCAATAAAAGCTTTTAATAAACCGGAAAAAGCACCACTGGTGTACAAACGAAAAAGTGTTGCAGAATGGGGTGGTTCTATTCGAGGCAACGCTAATAAATCGGCTCCCTCTTGAATGAGAACTTCTCTGCCAGAACCATGCGCTACAGCAGAAGTTAGTCCTAGTTCTTGAACCAATTCCCGTGCGATAGCGTTGTGTCGGTTATAAGGAAAAGCAAAATGCCTGGGATTCCGTCCAAGTTCGTGGCGAAAGTCGGCGATACATTGTTGTATTTCCCTGTAAATTATTTCTTGACTGTGACTGGTAAAATCAACATGATTAGTGCTGTGAATTCCCATTTCAATGTTGGGAAACTTTTGCATAACTTTTCTGATTTCATCCCACGATAGTATTAATCTAGAAGGGGTTTCAGTTGGCTGGAGTTGCTCAATCACATTAGCAATGATATCTTCCCTTTCAGTAAAGCTAGAGACTATTAATTTTTTCTTAAGGTTATCATAAGCAATGAGTTGCTGTTTAAAATTCACCAAATCCCAACTTCCAATACCCTCTATTGATAGCTTTGTTTGACTTTTTGTTTTGAAAGCTGTATAGATGCGGTCAATCCAAGGATTTTCACCTCGATAAATCATGCCAGTGGGCAAGTACCATGTTGCTGGTAGCTTGTAATGGGCTAAGATTGAGGCAGCGACGGTCATGTTGTCAAGATAGCCATCGTCAAAAGTCAAAACAACAGTTCCCGCACATGGAGTTTGACCTTTTTTTAGTTGTTCAAGTAACTGGTTTAGAGAAATTACATTCCTATGGTTAGCTAAAAAACGCATTTGACTCTCAAAAACAGATGGCTCTATATGTCCTTCTGGTTCAATCCAATTGGCAAGTTTTGAAGAGGCAATACTGTGATACATCAATATAATTGCCCCTTTAATTCGTTGAGCTTTAACATAGAGAAAAGCTGTACCAGTCCAGTACATGATTTTATCTAAGCTCAAAAGAATTCGCCTTTTAAGGGGTATGGGATGTGTGAGGTAAAAACCAGCCATAAACTTTATTTTTTCTTAAAAATCTTAGTCCTGCCTAATACCCTTTTTCTCCAAATGTGCTACAAAATCATCAAAATACCCACTCGACTGAGAGGCTATACACCATTACCGCAGAAAATGAGTATAAATTTATAAATTTGCCTATAGCAAAAATACTATATACTAAGTTCAAAGATATATTCTCTTATTTAACAAATCTTCATACAGTAAAAAAGTTATGTAGACGAGAATAACCGGATTTAAACCAATATTAAGCCCAAAGTGGTTTTGTAAAAGAAGAATACGTCTTGATTGTGGATCAGCCACTCCACTTGGCGATGTTCCTCATCAATAATAAACTGATAAGCTTTACCGACTAGCTCTGCCTCTAGCGCCCTTTCCTGTTCCAGGTCATCGAGATACTTCAGAAACAATAGCCAAGACGTTTGCTCTGTATAGTCCAACTCCGTAGTGCAGCCCGCCTCCTTTCTGAGAACGTCATCAATATTTCTAAAGGTTTGCTCGAACATCTAACTTTGCTACGGGATGTTTACCATTTCTGTTTTAGAGTATATGCCGATCTAGGGCTCCCCTACAGCATTGCATAGCTGGACGTGAACATTTTCTAGCTCTTAAACAGGCTTAGCCCCTGTCTAGTTAAGCCACTAGACATACGCTAGTTTGTAGTGGTTGTTGGTCTAGTAAGCTAACTAGATAAAACTGCTAGCACAAGCAGATTAGGTTTTGGGTAATATTACTGGCGATCTGCAAGTGCCGGAGTGTGACTGGCGGCAAGGCGATCGGGCTAAAAGTCAAATAAACTAAAATAAACTAAAATAAACTAAATTAAAGTTAATTAAACTAAATTAAACTGCGCTCCCTCATAGTCCGCGCCCGCTTCTTCTTCTGCCATCTCCTCTGGCGGCTGGATACCGAGAATGTGTGATCGCAATAGCGCTGCGGTTTCTGGGGTGAGGCCCCTGCCTCGCTGTTCCTCCGGCCGATCGGGAATGATGCCCATGAATGCTTCCCGAATATTCGCCTTGAGCTTAGCAGTTTCATCATTTGCAAGTTTGAAGATTGATCGGGGGAGCCAGCCCGCATCAGCTAAAATCTTCAGCGCTTCAAGCTCATCGTAGTTCCGGCCGTACACTTCCTGAGCCAAGTTCATGGCCGCTTTAATAAATGGGGCCACAGTTCGCACTTGCTCAAGGGCTGCCAATTTGTCGGGATTGGCGATCGCCACATCGATGGCTGCATTGATAATCTTCATCAACTTGGTATAGGTGACGACGCTAATCTGTACCATCTGGCGGCCCTGCTCAAACCGTCGATCGGCATCACTGGAGTAGAGGAGCTGCTGTCGTTTTTCGGCCTCAGCGTCCGCTTTCTGTTTCAAGGTTTCCAAGCGGGCGATCGTCTCTTGCCAAGTATCGGTCAGTTTCATCTGGGAAATTCTCGATCGAGTTAAGCCCAATCTTTGAGCGATAACTTCCTGAGTTAGTCCATCAAAAGTCATCTCTGCCGCCAGAGAAATTTTGCGGACTGATGATACGCTTATGCCCATTCAATTCTAAATTTTAGTAACTTTTGCTAACCTTCCCTAACCCTATTATAGCAGTTCAATTCTTTACTAGCCGAAGTTTTCGGCTGATGACTTCGGTAATGATTGCGTGATGTTTTTGGCGATCGAGCTAAACCCAATCGCCAATTTTAAACGACGGACACAGCCGCAGATTTTAGGTTTTAGATTTTGGGTTTTATGGCAAAAATTGCGATCGGCGATCGGGTGCAGGGTGAGGTTGGGAGTTGCAGGGCCTCACCCAGTGGAACTGCTAGAGCTTCCTCAAGTATCTAGCGGTATTTGCAGCCCTCGGAATAGTAACAATCACTTTCTCGTTCTCAAGCTTCACGTAGTAGTCAGTTTCCGTCGCACCATAACCAATATCAGCAATCTTGCCTTTTTGCCCCTGGTAGGTTTCATCGTTTTGTCTAATTTCCACCAAATCACCGATCGCAAACCCGGTCTGTTTTTTTGCCTCTGTTTCAGATGACGGGGGTTGAGAATCAATGACGGGGGTTTGACGGGGGTTTGACGGGGGTTGTATTCCTTGCTGGTTGGGAGTTGCAGCGTTTGACGGGGGTTTAGGGGGGTCAAAACAATTTATTTCTGATAAATCCTCCGATTTTTCCGAAAGATTTTTGGGAGTTTCTAAATTCTCAGAAAGTTTTGCCATTTTTTGGTCAAAACCCCCGCAACTCCCAACCGCTGCGGGTTTCAACCCCCGCACAACCCCCGTCAAACCCCCGTCATTTTCGCTCTCAACCCCCGTCATCGGGGATAAAGTTTCAGAATAAGTGGGGATATCGTCTTTTTCTTCATCCCTCATCCGCACTCCGTAGAACGAACTTCGACCGCGCTTCCGTTCCCAGATAACTTCGGGAAAACCTAGCTCGGCGCACAGGTCGCGAAGCATCTCCGGGAATTTCACAACCGATTTAGGCTGCATTCCTCCCATCTCACAGAAAAATCTGTAATTGCTGTAGAGGTCGGAGGTTTTTATACTTGTGTTCGAGTCGCCCGTCAGAACTAACTGATCGTTGAAATATGCGGCGATCGAATCGGTTTGATATTTCATCTCCCATTCCTTGGCCTTAAATTCAGCAATCTGACTTTCCCCGGTTCCTTGGATTATCTGAGTGACTAAGCTGTCGGGCAGGGTGAGAGCGATCGCAATTAGCGCCGCTATTTCCCCGTCGAAGTCTTTTTCCATCGAATAGTTGCGACGCTCTGTCGGAATGGGATTGTCGAAATGCAACAGGCAGAGGCGGCGTTCTAATCCCGTCGTGTCACCGACAAAAATCGGCTTGTTACTGCATATCAGCATCAGACCGTAAAAAAAAGCGTTAGAGGCGGGCCGGTAAACTTCCCGGTAACTTATTGCGTCACCCCCCGTGAAACTCAGGATCGAGTCAATACCTACAGGTTTACGCTCGTCCCCAAATACCACTAACTGCTTATCAATGATGGACGCTACGGTTGAGCCGTCTTTGAGTTTGTCGAGTTGGCAAGCAGCAAAGTTTGCATAGCCTACAACTTTTTCTATCAACCGTGCAGCCGTTCCCTTACCGCTTCCCGGTTTGCCGACAAAGTGAACGAACATCTGCAAGTCGTGAAAGCGAAATCGGAGAGCGCCGTTAATTATGGCTAGAATTTTGAGCATTTTCTTTGCGCTGCCTTGCATTGCCGTTGTCAGCCAGTGGTAAATATTGGGGCAATTAGCTTTTAAGGCTTCTAGCGCGTCCTCTATTTTGCCTGCGAGCGGTTTGTACTCATAGGGCAAGTGTGAGGTAAAACCCATCCCCGGTGAGTGCTCCAAGATTCTAAAATTGTCAGCGTCTAAAACGCAGTTGTTAAAGTTCGTGTAGCGCTTCCTGTCCCAAACTTGCCAGCGAGCAACTCTCAGCCGTTTTGTCAGAAGCTTGAGTACGTCGGTCAAAAAAGCATCGCCCGTGTATTCGATACTTCTCGCATCAATCACAGTTTGGAGCAAGGTTTCAAAATTACCTATCTCGATTTTTTCCCATTCCTTGCCAGTCCATATCCGCCAAGTCTTTTGCTCGTTGTCAAATTTCCACTGACTGCCGTACTGTTCTGCAATTTCAGCGGCAATCTGGCGGGGGGTTGGTGGCTTTTTGGCTTTCGCTGGTGCGTCACCCTCGCTCGTACCAGACTCTTTTATTTGAGCCTCTAGACTCTTGAGCCACTGGGGATAAGGTTGAGCTTCTGACATGATTTTGTGTA
>NZ_JAUBUI010000092.1:0-22360 GCF_036705385.1 Microcoleus sp. B3-A4
TATATTTGTTACGTCACTAGAAATATATCTTTCTTTATCTATCTTAACATAGTTTTGTTTTTTCTCGCCGACCTACTAAAATCCAAAAAATATATCCTTGAGAAACAAGAATAAAAACTTACTCGCTTATTGTAGCCCCGGTAACAACACGTATGTCTGAAGTTATAGTCCCCAGCCAAGCCTACGAGACGATCTAAATCAATAGGGTGATGTGGCAGTGTCCGGGTGTTAAGAGGGGCGCTCGAAGAGGAATGTTCCCCGAGCGATCGCTTCCCAATCGGGGAGGGTAAAACCTAGGAAGGCAAGGAGTTGGAGACAATGGTGAACTTTTTGAGTTCTGGAGAGTAGCGTTAGCACTAAACTCTGCCGTATTGTGGAAATTGAGCCAAATTCGTAACAGTTCTTAACTATAAATAATTCTGTCAAAACTGCTAGCATAGTGACACTTTTGCTTGCAAAAACAGATAAAGTAAATAAAGTTGGCTAGCTCTAGACGCCCCGATCCCCATCCTGGGGATGTTGAATCAATTTGATTCATACCAAGTGGTTTTAGAGTTACAATCGGAACCAAAGCATCGCTATTTAACTGAGTTCTTTACTTACTTTTACTTTCAGCTATGAACGTGGATTTTATCAAAGCCCAAGTCAGGTTGCTACAGGGTGCAAGTTCATCGGAGCGAGAAACCCTTATTAAAAACATCGGCGTCTGTGCTGGCGTGATCCGACCGGGAGAGTATGTGACTCCGCAACGGAAGCACGCCATCACTCTGTGGCTGCAAACAAATGCGGTTCGCCTCCGACTTCCCCAACTTCCTCTGGACTTATCCGGCCAAAAGCCTTAACAGGGAAGTAATCAAGAGGTAGCGACAGAATCAAAGAAATTAGTCAATCTTACCTAAAAGTGCTTTTTTATTGAGCTGTACAGGATCAATGAAACACGATTAAGATTGAAAAAATGTTTGTAGGGAAAGTTGGGCTCGAAAACACGCCTGTGGACAAGAAGCGGCCGACCGCCTTGGTCGAAGCAGGAAGTGAGCGTCAAACCTGCTCTCACAGTAGATTTGACTAAGTTTCACAGAACGGATTATTGTGCACAACTATAACCTGGGTTATTTGCTTTTAGATTTGAGATTCACGATTTAGCTCGTATTGGATAAATAGGCTATTTGTGGATCGCCTGAAAAATTATCCTATTCAATAGGTATAACTAATTACAGGGGCAGTCATTGAACTGCCCTTACTTTTGAACCCCGAGGGGGAAATACTGCAAGTTACCATAAACGCATCTACTTGCAGATAGAGTTTAGGTAAACTCTCATGTAAGCTGCAGCACCTCTATATTATCTGTTATGTTCGATATGGGGAGAGGGGGAGAGGATTTGACGAGCTTTAAAAAGGAACTAATATCATCAAACAGAACGAGTTATTACAATTCACTTGCTTTCTAATATATTTTTCCACAAAAATACTGTGAGCAAAAAACAAAAATTTCCTTATTTAGTTGGTTCCCGATGGACTTCACACCAAAAAACTTGGGGGTGGCGACACTTTCAAGTGGTCAACCGAAAAAACGAAGGTAAATGGGTATTTGCAGAAATGGTGGCTGCTTGCGATCCAAGTGTCCGTTTTTGGCTCAACGCCGCACAACTCAAAGACAGAACGCTCTGGCAAGCTGGATGGCAGTCTACGCAAGAATTAGAGGAATTAGAAACAGCAGACTAAAAGACAGCGCTGTGGGGTAGAGTGAGGTAGACAGGGGTAATGACTAATAGCAACAGGGTAAAATAATGAAAAAAAAAGTTGTCTTATTGGTGTGTTTGCTAATTAGTGCTGGATTGGGCGGTGGATTTTCCGAAGTGTCCGCAACCAAGGCGATCGATCGCAGCAATATTCTGTCTGCCGATATTCCAACTCCCGCAGGGGACTTGTCCAACCTAGTCCTGACTTTACAAGACTTGCCCGCAGGTTTTACAGAAATGCCACCTGCGACGATCCAAAAACTGGTCAGCCGTCTCAATAGGTTGAAACCAGGAAGCGTGTTTGCTTATCAGAAGAACGACGATCAGCACTTTCAAATAGTTGGAGGATTTACCACGCCACTGCCCAACCGGATCGATCGAGCTACCTTTGATGCTCAAATCCGTGAAGGGAGTTTTGCACAACAGTTCTCCCAACGTTTAAACAGTGGTAACAACGAATATCAGTTTGCTAATCTTACCGCTTTAACCTTAGAAGACAAGATTGGCGAGGTATCGGGTGGGTGGACAACTCAAGGAAAAATACAAGGTGTAACACTGAATGTCGAAGTTGCGCTGTTTCGACGGGGAAAAATAGGAAGTTGTCTGATGATAATATATCTCGACGGCAGCAAACCCGCTATAACGATTAGCGAAGCAGCGCGCAAATTAGACAGCAGGATGATCGAATTGAAACCCGACTTAACTCAACCGCAATAAGTGGGTACTACAAGCTGTAAAAAAAATCAGTTTTCTACCTGCAGATGACACTCAGATTAGTTACAGTAAAAAAACTCGTGTATAAATAGCAGATAAACTGGGTTTTTCTGGTATCAGTACCGATGAAGATGACCAGAAATTTTAGTAGATGGAACCCGGTTTCTGTCTCCATAAATTATATCATGTCTGTTGAATTGCCCGTTATAAAATTTTGTCACCTGGTTGGGGCGGGTTTATAAATATGGTGGATGTGAATTACAGATTATTGGTGAAACTCGCCCCAAATATTGTGGTTAATTTACCCGACATGAAAAGATATTTGTTTCCAGTAAATTATACCAAAATACCTCTGTCTGTGTCTCTTTATCTCCAAAAAGCCTGCAATATTTACAACAAAATCCTCGTTGTCAATCACCATTTGTTCAGGATTGAAGCCGGAGAAATGTTCGGTTTCCTAGGCCCCAAAGGTGCCCAAAAATAGACCACAATTCGGATGCTGGCTACCCTGACTAAGCCCAGCAGCGGTCAAATTTAGGTAGCTGGATATGACGTGATGCGGCAAAGCTTGCAAGTGAAACAGTGCATAAGCGTCTTGCTCCAACAAATCACTGTTAATAATCAGCTTTCAGTATGAGAAAATATGGAGTTTCACGGGTCGATGCACCACATTCCCAACCAGAAACGGCAACAGTTCATTAAACAGTGGTTGGAGTATGTAGAATTAGCAGAAAGGCGAGATAATTTAGTAAAAAAATTGTGGGGAATGAACCAAAGTTTACAAATTACCAGAGAACTTTGGCACGAGGCGCAAATCTTATTTTTGGAGGAAACGACGGTACGGTTAGACCCGCAAAGGCGATGATTGTGGGAAATTATTCGAGATTTGAACAAGCAGGGAATGAAAATGCTGTTGACAACGCATTATATGGATGAAGTGGAGTATTTGTGCGATCGCATCGGCATTATGGACGGCGGCCAGCTAATTAGACTAGGAACGTTTGCCTAACTGCGGCAGGAACATGACCAAGGGTTAGTGATGAAACAAATATGCGTTCGCTGGAAATATAATTTTTTTCTTACTCGGGAAGAACCTGATTTTTATGTGGATGGCAAAGATGATAAAAATGGAAGGATCGCTATTCCTTCTAATTGAGAGGAGATTTTTGTAGAATAGCTGACGGGCAGACTGTTAGATGGATAAATAGCTAATTGCTAATTTTGATACTATAACGTGGTAAATTGGCGATTAACAATGCTATTTTTTTAGCAAAAACATCGGAATCCAGGGAAGCAAAAAAAGTTTAACGCTCTACTTCTAGCGCTTAGGGGCGCCATGACGCACCCTATATATAAATTTTATGCGTCCCGGACTGAGATAAAAAAAAATAAAATTGAAATAGTTGGGTTTTGTTCCTCAACCTAACCTACACTATTAATCATTTGTGTAAGGGGAATGTTTCTTACCAATTCTCATTATTCACGACCCAGAAGTTAGTGAGATACGGATAACTGTTGTTTTCCTGATTCCTTCTTCTTTCTTGCTTCCTTCTTATTCTTTCAACATCCCAATTCCTAATTACTAATTCCCAAATGACTCGCTTAGCCACAACAATAGAAGCCATACTTTACCTAAAAGGTCAGCCAGTGTCGATCGCAGAAATTGCCGAGATTGCCAAATGCGATCGAGCCGAAGCCGAAGACGCCATCATCGAACTCATGTCTGACTCGTCCCACCGCGACAGTGCATTAGAAGTCGTCGAAACCCCCACGGGATACAGCCTGCAACTCAGAGAAGAGTTTGGCAGTTTAATGCAAACTTTAATACCTCCAGAATTAGGTGTTGGAGCTTTGCGGACGCTGGCTGCGATCGCCCTCAAAGGCGGCATCGCTCAGCCAGATTTAATTAACTTGCGAGGTTCAGGAGCTTACCAACAAGTGCAGGAACTTGTAGAAATGGGTTTCGTCCGCAAACGGCGGCCGGCTGAGGGGCGGTCGTATTGGTTACAAGTTACCGAGAAATTTCATCGGTACTTTCAAGTAGACCAACTGCCAAAACAATTGCAAATTGACTTTCAGGCAAATTTGTACCCAAGCAATGACGAGTAGTTTGAAGTAGAATGTAACCAGCCAGAAATTAAGAATCGCCAAATGGTTTTTCACCCTGACTTTGACACATCCAATGCCCAACAAACTGCAGTCAATCCACTGCTGAAGTACCTCCAACACCAATCCCCGGAGGTTCTAGCCCGAGTCGCCAAGTCCGTCAGCCCCGACATCAGAGAAATAATCTCTCATAACGTTCAAGGGCTTGTCGGCGTTTTGCCTTCAGAAAATTTTAACGTCGAAATTACCACTGACCGCGAAAACTTAGCAGGTTTGCTAGCTTCAGCGATGATGACAGGCTATTTTTTGAGGCAAATGGAGCAGAGGATGCACCTAGAAGAAAATTTAGCAAGCACCAGCTCGATTCAACCCAACTCGCCCAAAGACAAGTAAAAAGATCAACGGGTTGGGGAAGTCAGAAAGATGAAAGTTGTTCAGAAAAATCCATAATCCTGAATCATGGAGGCACAGGGAATTAAGAAACCGGGCTGTTAACCGGCTATCCCTAGCGCTACACCGAGGATTTTGGTTAAAAAACCCGGTTACTGCTTCCAGGACTATAAAGCATCAGATTCATCTTCCATCCTCCAGCCTTGCAACTAATACCAATTTCAAAAAAGAATGCAACTGTAGATAAGCTCCAAATCCTTATGCAGTAAGTCATTCTTAATTCTTTCATCTAAAATCGAAAATGGTATTAGCCACCGGCGGAGCTACCCGATAGGGGAAAAGCACCCGGACGTACTTTAATATTCTGAACTTGACCTAAACGGTTAATTTCCAGTTCGAGTTCTTTGCCTACAACAGTGTTTTCCACCCGTTCTTGCACGTCCCCGGGAGTGTTGACTGCAATTCCGTCAACTTTTTGAATGACATCTCCGGCGCGCAAGTCGGCTTTTTGAGCGGGGGAATTTTCTACGACTCGCGTCACGGCTACGCCTTGATCGAGGGTAATTTTATTATTATCGAGCTGTTTGTTGAGTTCTGCCTTGGTGGCTGCCGTCAAGCTGACCATTTGAATGCCGAGATAGGGATGTTCGGCTTTACCTTTGGCAAATAACTGATCGGAAACTCGTTTGGCGGTTTCGATCGGAATTGCAAATCCCAAGCCCTGAGCGTCGGCGCGGATAGCGGTATTGATGCCAATTACTTCGCCTTGGTCATTGAGTAGCGGCCCGCCAGAATTGCCGGGGTTGATGGCGGCGTCGGTTTGGATGAAGCGGACTCGCTTGTCGGGGATGCCGACTTGCGAACTCGATCGACCCGTAGCGCTGATAATGCCCACAGTCACGGTATTGTCGAGACCTAAAGGATTGCCGATCGCGATCGCCCACTGTCCCGGTACAATATTGTCCGATCGACCCAAAGCCACCTGTGGCAGTTCCTTAGCATTAATTTTAACCACAGCGACATCCGTCAGCGGATCGACTCCCTGCACCTTACCCTCAAACTCGCGGCCGTCTTTGAGCGTCACCTTGACAGTATCCGTCCCCGAGACAACGTGAGCATTAGTAACGATGCGGCCGTCAGCAGTGAGAATAAACCCCGAACCGGTACCTCTCTTGACTCGTTCTTCCGGCTGCGGCAAATTTTCCCCAAAAAACCGACGAAACAAAGGATTTTTGAATGCTTCGGGCACTTGATTCGCCACCTTGCTGGATGCGTCAATCCGCACTACAGCAGGGCCTACTTTTTCGGCTGCTTCAGCAATAAAATTGGGATTGCTGCGATCGAGCGGCCGATTTTCCTGAAAAGAAGGAGACGCATAGGGGGGGATTTGCTGGCGCACTACTGGCAAAACCAATCCGGTTTCCAGATTGTTTGAGCCTTGCAGATAGCGATTTCCCAACCATCCCATACCTCCGCCGATCGACAGCAAAGTCACATAAAGGGTCGTTTGCTTAAAAGATAAACTCATTTAATAACTCCCGCTAAATACCTCATCCCCGCAGACACGTTCCGAATCAAGCATTTTTGTCTTGGCGACGGGAAGGAAGCGGGGCGGGGCGTACCGCTTCCTCAAGAACATAGCTGTTAACAGGCAGGCGCTGATGGGCATCACAGGCAATTTTTGCCTGATTTCCCAATAGCGACCAAAACTAATAATTCTCATCCTAACTTGGCTTAGCCTGGGATTTACAGTCTGGGAGGCGGCGACAGCTTCCAAATATGCCGTTTCACTCGACTCAAAAATTGTCAATTGTCCGAAATGAATACTTTCTTCTCTATCTAATGACTTTGAAACGTTTATTTCTGCTGATTTCTGCACTACTTTGGTCGATCGCACCCGTTGGGCAAACGGCGGATTATACCGAGGCCGCACCTGCAAATGTTCCCTCAGGTACACCTGTCGAAAACCCCGACCCCGCCCGCGATTGCCCGAGTCCGGCTACGTCTCGGTTGCGCCGCCACACTGTGGCCCAGGGCGAAACAATAGAAAGCATCGCGCGGCAGTACAATGTGATTCCTTCGGCGCTGATCGGGATAAATCCGATGTTGGGAGGTCGAGTATCTGCAGGAAGTGCGATCGTCATTCCTCCGTACAGTGGCATCGAGGTAGAAGTACCTGCGGGCTGGAATTGGCAAAAACTGGCAGAAGCTTACAAAGTGCCCGCAGATTTGCTATTTGAGGCGAATGGGTGCAGGCCTTTGGGGCCAACCGTGTTTGTGCCTGCGATGAATAGGTCGATCGGGCCTTCTGTAAATCCCGATAAAACGCCATCGGTGCAAGGATTTCCGCTGCCCGCCCCAGCAGTGGAAGCTTTGCGTTACGGGCGGCAATTGCATCCGGCGCGGCGCGAATTTTTTTTTCACAGCGGCGTAGATTTTTTGGCGTCGGAGGGTACGCAGGTTTTGGCGGCTGGCGACGGGACTGTCGCCTTTGCCGGGCCGCAGGGGGATTACGGAAATTTAGTTGTGGTGAACCATCAAGCAGGGAAGCAAACGCGCTACGCTCATTTGAAAGATATTGCCGTAAAAGTCGGTCAAAAAGTGCTGTCTGGAGAAGTTTTGGCAACTGTCGGGACAACGGGGAAACGCGACATTGCCCAAGCTCATTTGCATTTTGAAGTTCGGTACAATTCGGGTTTGGGCTGGGTTGCTGAAGACCCGCTGCTTTATTTGCAAGCGACTATTAAACAATAGGAGGGGGTTGAATTACTTCTTCAACCGCAAATCCTATTTTTTTGTATGGCATAATTTAGCAAAAGCCCGTGACGAGATTTGAACTCGTGACTTCCTCCTTACCAAGGAGGTACTCTACCACTGAGTTACACGGGCATAAAAAATTAAGAACCTCCAATTAAAAAATTAATTTTTAATTCTTAAATTTTAACTCTTTATTAAATTGAGGTGGGCCGAGCTAGATTTGAACTAGCGTAGGCATAGCCAGCGGATTTACAGTCCGCCCCCATTAACCGCTCGGGCATCGACCCATTTCCATCACAGTTATACATCCTAGCACCAGACTCTTTGTTTGCAACAATACATCAGAAACTCTAATCGCAAGTAGTGAATATATAAGTTAAACCTGAGAATGGCATCGGGAATAAGGCATCGGGAATGGGGAATTGGTAATTGGTAACTCATGACAACAGTCAACTGACTAATTCACTAATTCCCCGGTTTCTTGGAGGGAGTGCAGGCGGCGGTAAATGCCTTGTTGACTCAAGAGTTCGTCGTGGCTGCCAACTTCGACGATTCTACCGCCGTCGAGTACGACGATCGCATCGGCTTCGCGAATTGTACTCAGTCTGTGGGCAATAATTATGGTGGTGCGCGTACCGAGGATATTCTGCATGGCTAACTGGATGGATCTCTCGGACTCATAGTCCAAACTAGAAGTAGCCTCATCAAAAATTAACACATCCGGCTCCACCAACAGCGCCCTCGCAATCCCCAACCGCTGCCGCTGACCGCCGGACAACCGCATTCCTCTCTCCCCCACCACGGTATAGTAACCTTGAGGCAACAGCCGCACAAAATCGTCTACTTTGGCAATGCGACAAGCATCCTCAACTTGCTCGAAAGTTGCATTTCTGTTTCCGTAAGTCAAATTTTCCAGCAAAGTACCGTTAAAAACGTCTACTTCTTGGTGGACAATGGCTAAACGCTGGCGGTAGCGAGTCACGTCTAAGCTGCGAATGTCTTCGCCGTCGATCAGAATGCTGCCGGAGTTGGGTTCAAAATAGCGAAACAGAAGTTTAACTAAAGTCGATTTTCCCGAACCGGAGCGCCCGACTAATGCTACAGTCTGACGGGGATGAATCAATAAATTCACATCCTGTAAAACGGGTTTTTGACTGTCGTACCCGAAGGTCAAACCGCTGAATTCAACTTTGCCGGTAAATTTATAAGGCGACGCCGATCGAGCATTTTCTGCTAAATTAACCGCATCAACACCGTCTGGCGTTTGCATAAACTCGTGGAACCGGATCATTGAAGAATAACGCCGCGCCAATAATTCGGCGATAATGCTAATCGGACGCAGTTGGGAATATGCCATGCTTGCCAACGTGTAGACGGTAACAAAATATCCGAGGGAAATTTTGCCTGCAACCGTGGCGGCTATGCTAAAACCGAGAACTGAAAACAAACACAACTGGACGGTCGTCTGCTGGTATGCCCCCAAGGTGACGTATCCTTTGTGAATGCGGTCGATCACGACTTTTAATTCTCGATCGAGTCTGGTGGTTTGCCTTTTGAGTTCATCGCTTTCTGTCGCAAAAGCTTTGACTGTTTTGATGTTGGTGATAATTTCCGAGTTGCGGCTTTCGGTATCTTCGATGTATTCATCCAGAATTTCTTCCCGCGCAGTCACCCCTTGCAGACCTTTTAAGGTGAAACTGAGGATAAATAGGAATGAAACCAAAATTAATAAGCCAATCCGCCACTCAATTAAGCAGATAACGGAAAAAATGCCGATTAAGCGCACGACTTCGGGGATGAATTCGCCGGCAATTTCTGGATAAGTCCAAGTATGGTTGGCGATGCCTTTGGCGATGCGGCTGGCAATCCGTCCCGCGTTATTTTCGTCGTAGAATTCTAGGGGTAAGGTGAGGATTTTGCCGATCGCACCTCTCATTCGATCGCGCCTCGCCCTCAATGGTATCGCCCAGTGGAACCAATTTGCCACCCAAGGCTGTATGGGTGCTTTGGCGACTGTTACCAGAAAAATTATACCCAGCAAGATGGATAGGGATAATGTTTTGCTGGGTGAGTGCTGGGTAACAGAGGCGATCGCTGTTATGAGTTTTTGCGTTACTGTATCTGTAGGTTGACCCGACAATACGTTTAATATTTGACCGATCGCGTAGGGAACAAGCAAATCGGCTAGCGCCAAAACGCTCGATGCCCCTATGCTGTAAACTGATATTTTCCAGTAGCGACTGTAGTATTGGAAGATGTCCTGAAAGCTTGCCATAAATTTTTGTTGAGATACAACCCTTGCAAACACTTGCATCGAAAACTGCGCTCTCGGCGCGCCTTGTTTACAAGTGTACTACAAAAGTAGTGGAACGGGCAGTCATCTGGGATCATGCTAGTGACTCGCCCGATCGGGTGATTTATGGCAATCATTCGATCGTCAGCAATCGATCCGCATTCCTGGGCAATAAATTCAAGACGAAGGGCAAAAAAATGCAAAAGACAGAATTTTTCTTAAATTCTGCCTTCTGAGCCAGGTCTTATAAGTTTTACGTTTGAGTAGTCTGTTAGCTGAGGGTGTAGGCTGATTGCAGCGCCCACCAGATCAAAAAGCCGATTCCGCCGGCAATGACAATCGCCGAAATGGCGATCGCTATAGGACTGTCAGCTCCCTTGAACTTCATGATTCCGCGATTTAAATCTGACATGACAGTGTTCTCCCAAAATTCCAGCTTGATTGTAGCTTTGCAGTTGGCCGATGGCGGTCAATTTTCACAATTACTGATTTGGTTAAGAATCTGGCTGCTGAAATTGCAGGTGGGGAGTGGGTTTAGGGGGTTTACTGGGTTTGTGAAAAAAACTTACTAAAAAGACTTGACAAATTTCGAGAATTGAGACAATATTGTTAATACCGCAGGAAATGCGGGTGTAGCTCAGTGGTAGAGCGTCACCTTGCCAAGGTGAATGTCGCGCGTTCGAATCGCGTCACCCGCTTTAGAAGATAAAAAAATCCAGGAAACCGGAAAGTAGATCCAGAAAGTTTTCGATATACTCCTAATGATGGTTGAAAATACCTAAGTTAGTGGTAAGATTGAATCCAGAACTTGCAAGTCAAAATTGCCAAGTGGGCGAGATTTCGTAACAGGCAGTTGAAAGCCTCGCTATGGCGGAATTGACAAGTTTGATTAAGTGGATATGTTAAGGATTATTTTTGCAAAAACGCTTTTTTTATCCGATCGCTCGTGCCATCTCAAAAAGTTCCAAAGATTGACTTAAACGATGAGTACCCCTGTCCTTGCCGACGCCGGGGTCGTCTAGTGCCTATAACGTTGACAGAAGCCTTTGGATGCAACCGCTGTCAACAAATATTTGTATTGGACGAAAGTGGATACGTGATCGAGCAACTATCAACGAACTATCCTTACAAGCAGGCTTGGCGGTGGACAGGGAACCAGTGGAACAGAGCGCATCCGGGTTTGAAGGCCCATTATTTGCCACTGGCTTTGGGTATGATATTGGTGCCGCTAGTGATTTGGTTGCCCTTGGCGCTGCACTCGCCGGGGCCGAATATTATTCTGTGGGCAATGGTCGCCGTGCTGCTAGCAATGCTGCCGGCGCTGATGGTATGGCTCGCTTACAGGCGTTAGCTAGATGATAATAGAGGATTTTACCCATTCATCAGATGCCGCAAATGTCGCGCGTCGCGCTTATCAAGCTTCTTTGGAGTTGGCTGCGACAAAGAGTGCGGAGCGCGCGGCAGGTTTGCAGGCGATGGCGGCTTCGCTGAAACGCCGGCAAAATGACATTTTAGAAGCAAATACTCTAGATCTAGAAGCAAGTCGGGACATGGCGATTCCCGAGTTGATCGTGGAGTGGCTGAAGCTGACGCCGGAACGGATCAAGACAACTGTGCAAATTCTGCAACGGTTGGGGGAAATGCCAGACCCGATCGGTCGGGTGATCAATGCTTCTTATCAGGTCGATCGCTGTCAGGTTTACTGTCAGTCGCTACCGCTGGGGGCGATCGCTCTAATTTACGAGGCGTTTCCCGAGTTGGGGGCGATCGCCGCGGGTTTGTCTCTCAAAAGCGCTAACAGTTTGATTCTTAAAGGTGGCAGCGAAAGCTGGCAAACTAATACAGTAATTGGAGAAGCTTTGGTTTCGGCGATCGATGAGGTCGGTTTGCCCTCGGGATGTTTGCAGGTACTGCCGCCTGATCGGGGCGCTTCGATCCGAGAATTGGTCACTCAAGACCAATATCTCAATTTAATTATTCCCTACGGCAGGCCAAGTTTGGTGCAGCAGGTGGTACGGCTGTGCACGGCACCAGTTTTGAGGTCGGCAATGGGAAATTGTTACCTTTATTGGTCACCGACTGGCAGTTTGGAGATGGCAAGGTGGATGATTTTGGACAGCCATCAAAGCGTGCCCGATCCTGTTAATGCGATCGAGAAAGTGCTGATCGATCGCAACCAAAAGCCTTCTTCCTTAGTCAGGCTGTGGAACAGTTTAAAAGAAAAAGGCTTTCAAATTAGCGCTGATGCGGATCTCGTGGCAGATTTCCCCGACTTGAAGCTGGCGGAACCATACGAGTGGACTCAACCTTATTTAAACAAAACCATAGCGTTTAAAGTTGTCGATAGTTTAGAGATTGCGATCGGCTGGATCAACCGCTACAGCAGCGGCCACGCTGACTGCATCGCCACTGAATCTTACTTAGAAAGTCGCCAATTTGCTCTGGACGTTAACAGCGCCTCAACTTTTATTAATGCCTCACCTCGGTTTTGGCGCTATCAAAATCGGGGAGATGCGATATTTTTGGGAATGTCCAACCAAAAAGGTTATCGCCGGGGATTGATCGGGTTAGATACGCTGACGACAATTAAAGAAATTGTTCAGGGAAACGGACTTTTTTAATCTTATAGGTTATTTAGAATTCGTTATTGGGATTAAACCAAAGTGAAAAGTGGGAGACTATTATCGATGCGTAAGCCTTTAATAGTTCCAAAAATCTTTTTATAGGATACAATAATATCTTGGTAGAACAATCAGGCCACCTCGATCTAAAGCAATTTGATCGCAAGCTCCCGGATAGCCGCAGTGGAGACAGATAAAATCTCCGCATCCTAACAATAAGCCGCCGGATTTATGTGTGGGTTCAATCTAAAATCGGGTACGGGATCTAATTAAATTTAGAAACTTATTAACTCACATGAAAATACTCTTAGCGATCACATGAAATCCGAAAAATCAGTCAATACTCTAGACAAGACGCCAACGCCGAATTTAGGTGAAGAAACGCTAATTCACCACTCAGTATATGTTAAAAAATTGCGTCCGCTACTGCCATCAGAAGCCTTTAAACCAGATTCTAGCAAGTTGGTTATACTGTTCATTAATATGGCCATTTTACTACTGGGTTGGGGGATTGCCGATTGTCTAGATCAGTGGCCCATCTATCTTCTATGGCTTTATTTACCTTTAGCTTTAATTATGGGTAATAGTATCGTAACTATGGGATTTTTCGCCCATGATTTCATGCACGGTAGCGTCAATAAAAAGTCTCGTATGACTTATCATATAATTAGTTTTCTAGGGTTTGCAATGATGTTTATGCCTTCTACTCAGTGGAAATATGTTCATAACATTGTACATCACAGTCAAACAAATTATCTAGAAGATCCGGATCGCAATTACCTTTACCACCAGCCGAATAGTTGGGGAAAATGGATTCATAATTTCTTTGCGCCAGCGATTGATAATCCATCTTGGTTATTAATAGTAGGACTTCCAGCATCGTGGTTATTTCATCAATTTTGCCACCTCTCGTCGAGCCTATTGTTTAATAATAAAATTGTGGATTATGTGCCCGCTGCATTCACAGTCAGTCAGAAAGATAGATTGAAAATTGCTCTTGAGTTGTTTGCGGTTTTATGCCTGCATTTTAGCATTTTATTCTATTTAGAGTTTCATGCGCTAAAAATCGTTCTTGGGTACTTGCTACCCTTAGCAATCGGTCATACAGTTGCAATGTTTTATATCTACACAAATCACCTGATTTGTCGGATGACGAGTGTTAATGACCCGCTGATTAATAGTCTTTCAATACGGGTTCCCAAAATAGTTGATTTGTTGCATTTCAATTTTTCATATCACACGGAGCATCATATTTTCCCTAGTCTTAACTCAGACTATTACCCTTTGGTTCAAGAGTTGATCCAAATTCACTATCCTGGGCGGATGAATTTACTGGATGCTGGTGAAGCTTGGCAATTGTTAATGAAAACTCCTCGGCATTACAAAGATGAAATTACGTTAACTGATTATTTAGGGGAAACTTCGGTAAATTGCCCTCTTGATAATTCTGCTGTAACACCTTTGCCATAGCTAAATACACCAGTTACGCTCACAAGTTTCCCCCAGACTACAACTAAAAACCGACGCTAACGACCAATACAGAGTAAGGTGTGTACTGCACACCTTACTTGGAGATATCCTGCTGAATTTTTAATTCTACATACTGATACTATTTAGCACCAACGAAGGCTTGAGAGCAAAATAAGGAATGACTCGTTTTTGATTGTTGGCATCAATCTTTTGTTCTGCCATATTCAAATTTTGCTGGAACTGTCTGGCTAAAAGTTGGATCGGCGTTCCCGCAAAAACTTCATCGAAGCTCATCCGGTAGAGTTCCCGGAAAGATTTATCGTAATAACCCAAACGGTCATATCGATAAGCTGACAAAATAAACAGAATTTGCAGTTGGTCAGCCGCTCGTTTGTACGGAGGAAGCAACCGTAAAATGTCCTTTTCCGTAATCAATTCTAGATTACCCGAAGCAGTAATTCTAGGAATGTCCCGGTAGGCAGCCAAGGGCATATTGGCGGCAAAACTCATGTAGTCATACTGGGGAAAATTGATGGCTGAATGCTGCGGGCCGCAGGTAAAAATTATAGTTGTGACAATTTGAATTAATTGTTCAACTGTGTCGATGCGCGGAGGCATTCCTTTGACTTTACCGCCATTGTCAGACGCTAATTCTTGGGCCCAGGTTTGCAGTTCCACATCTTGTACGATCGCGATCTCCGTCGGGTAAAAGAATTTCAGATAGCCCGATACAAAAGTTTCAATTGCATCCCAAAGCAGCAATCCATCATCTCGGTAAGGATAGTGAGGCAGTTGATTGGGGTCATCCATTCCTCGATTTTTCAGTTCAGCGGGTAAGGCAAATTCATCAAGACTCCAGGTACTGCACGCCTCTCTAGTCAGTTCCATTGTCTCAGCCAAGGTGCCAGCTAGCAATTCATCGACGGGCCCGCCGGGAGCGATCAAGTGAGAACGCGCCAGATCGTTGTTGGTCAACATAAAGCGAAAGTGCGGTTTCAGCAGCAGGCTCAGCGGGTGATTTTTAGCCAACTGTCGGGCGGTGACGATCGCGATTGGTTCCATCACCAGATGAGTTCGACCTAAATGCGAGCTCATTTCATGGTGATTGGCATCTGCTACTTGTACGCAGAGTTTCGCAAACAGCCAATCGACAGGAGGATCGAATGGGGTATAGACATGGCTACCGGGCGTCGGATCGAGTTGAATGGCAATAGGTGTCATTTCACCGCGATCGCGGACTCCCGTCCACCGCCAAGCGAAAAAAGCCCGCGGTTTCGGCAAGTATTTTCTGCCTTTTTCATAGGTTCCGCCTCCAACGAGAGCAGGCGCGCGATAGTGTTGGTCTGTACCTGTGTAATCGGCAATGTAAATGTTTTTGTCCTGCAACTCTTGGCGCAGATCGAATAATGGGTGCAAACTGGAAAGAGCCGCCAGTGTTTCTGCCCTAGGATCGCTCGCATCTAAGAGGCGAAGCACCATTGGATTTGCTCCAGACAGGCGCTGTTCAGCAAAAGAGCGATCGGTTTGGTAAATTTTGGCCACTCCAGGTAGCGGCAGCCAAGTAAAAAAGTCTTCATAGTCTTGGAGTTCGTCGAGAGGATCGAGAAAAGTTCTAGAATCGGCTGCCAGCATATTTGCTGGAAGTTCCGATGTTGCTAATATCCGTTCTGCAAGATACTTACTCGAAAAGTTCTCGACTGCGGGTACATCTTTCAATAATGCCAGAGGTGATAAACTCTCATAGTCAAACTGATAAGCTTGTTGCTGACGATTCAAGGAATCTTTGCGCTGTTCTTGATTTGGGTCGTCTTGAGGAAGAGAAGGTTTCATATTGTCTACCATTGTATAAATCAACTCTCTTTTTGTAGTAAAATATTGCACATCATCACTACCGATCGAGGAGGGAATTTAAAAACTATTATGCAGGCTCACGCTTGATATAGATCTTATTCACCGAGCAATAATCTTGTTCCGGATTTTTTTAAACTCAGAAAAATTCCTCAAAAGAAGGCAACACTTCTCGATCGCCCTAAATCGACGTATAAAAGTTTCATACTCCCGATCGGGAGATCGCACTCAAGAACCCCGACTTCTTTGAGATGTCGGGGTTCTTGAGTGCGGTTTTTGAGCTTTTTGAGCTTGGTCTACTGATTAGCGGTTATGCACGAACCATTAAATATTGGCCGTTGCCGATATATTCACCATCGCAACTCGCGAAAAGAGTTTCCGCCCAAATCAAGAAAAACCGCCAGATGCGACGAAATTTGCCATAGTCCATGCCGTAGTCTAAATCTTTGACTATTGCCTGAGAATCATCAAAATTTTTCAGCCAATTAACTAAGGTTGTAGAGTAATTGTATCCGTTGAGATACCAGTTTTTTATCGTTTTGAGGTCTTGGTTGTGGCTGGCAACGGCATCGTATTTCCAGATACGACCGTGGGGGAAAATGTATTTGTGGAGGAAAGGGCTGGACATATTGTTGGGAATGCGGACTGTGATAATGTGAATGAAAACTTTGCCGTTATCCTTCAGGAAAGAGGCAAGCTTTTGGAAACCCTTCGTTAAATTGCCTACATGCTCAAAAACTCCGATGGAGAGAATTTTGTCAAATTTTGTCTCGAAGTTGGCGTCGTTCAAATCGCCTTCATATAGGGTAAATCTACCGGAACTGAGGTAGCTTTCGGAGTCTTGCATCTTCTGACGCATATACTCGCATTGGTTGTGGCTGAGGTTAATGCCAGTAAACTGGACATTGGGGAATTTGGAAAGAATGTAATTGGGAACGCAACCCCAACCGCAACCAAAGTCTAAAATGCGATCGCCATCCTGAATGTCTAGCTTCTCAATCACATCATCAATCATCTGCATTTGCGATTGTTCAAGGTTGGCCGCTCCTTTTTCCCACAACCCCATGGTGTATTTAGGATAAATGAGTTTGCCGTCGCCTAACATCGGATTCAGCATTGCTTGAGGCAAGTCGTAGTGAATTTTCATTAAATCCCGGGACCCTTCGGCGGTGCGGTCTGTTTCTGTCAGTACCCATTCGTATGGGGCAAGCAGGGACGGACAATGCTTAAACAATACGGGCATACAGGTATCAAAAAGCGCTCGCAATACAGAATCCGGTACTTCTAAGCCGTTGATGTAAGACTCTGCTACTGCCATTTGCAGCGTGTTAACTGCACTGGTTGCGAGGCGGGTTGCTCCGTAGGCGATCGGACTTTTGGTATGGATATTTCCCACGATGGGAATGTGTTTTTCGATGCTTTGTAGGGCTGTTGATGAAGTCATGGCTATACTGGTTTTAAAGATGCTGCTATTCTATCTCACGAAAATTAGCTGGTTGTTAGAGAGCAAAAAAGCTGAAACTATTGCCAACTCAGGTTTCCACAGCAAAATTCCGAAAAATCCTAAAAATATATCGCCGTTGAAGGGGATTTGATAACGGATTTATCGGGCTTTGGGGGATCTTAATTTTATTAAGAATTATGTCAGCCCATTTGAGATTGGAGATTGGAGATTTCAGATTAACTCCACAGCTTGAATGGGGGTATTATCACGGTGCGATGGCGATTTTAGTGTTCAGTTATACCATTTTAGATTAGAGAATTGGGAATGACTGATGAGCTAAGAGTTGGACTATTGCTGAGGGTTCCATTCTTTTTTTAAACTGTTGTCAGTTGGGCGCTTGAGCTGACGCAACGAGAAGCAAATGCCGATCGCGACTTATAGTTAAGGAATCAGGGGACGCAGAAAAAATGCCGAGAAACCGGGTTTGCATACAGGTTCCCTGCAATAACAGATGTCCGCGAGATTCTTCGCTAATGAGCTAGACGCGCCACATATGCCACAGATTCACTATCTGCCGGACGATCGCACGATCGAGATAGATGACGACGATATAATTCTCGAAGCCTCTCTGCGTGCCGACATTCCCCACACCCACATCTGCGGCGGTAGCGCCCGGTGTTCGACTTGCCGGGTATTGATTGTCGAAGGTTTGGAATTTTGCTCTCCGCGCACTTCGCCGGAAGAGGAACTCGCGAAAAAATTGCGTTTAGAGCCGGAAATTAGGCTGGCTTGTCAGACGCAGGTTGCGGGCGGCAAGGTGATTTTGCGCCGATTGGCGATCGATTCTGAAGACTTGGAATCATTTAACGACGAAATGTCGGGAAAATCAATTTCTCCTCCTGTGGGTCAAGAGAAAAAAATTGCGATTTTGTTTGCCGATATTCGAGGATTTACGCCTTTTGCAGAATCGCTGTTGCCCTACGATGTAATTTATGTTTTAAATCGCTATTTCCAAAAAATGGGTTTTGCGATTAACAGGAATGGCGGGATGATTAATAATTATATGGGTGACGGTTTAATGGCCCTGTTTGGGTTGGAAAATCCTGACAAGGCGGCGGAACAAGCGGTGAGGGCTGGGGTGGAGATGCTGGAGGAACTAGAGAAACTCAATCCCTATTTTGAGACTTTATACCGTCACCGGTTGCGGATTGGGATTGGCATTCACTGCGGGTGGGTGGTTGTGGGGAATTTGGGGGCATCGAAGAGTCAGACAGTGACGGCGATCGGGGATGCGGTGAATTTAGCCAGCCGGATTGAAGCTGCGAACAAGCAAGTAGGAACGAGTTTATTGATTTCCGAGGAGACTTATCAGGAAGTGAAAGAATTGGCGATCGTCAATCAGTGCGTATCCGTGCAAATTCCGGGGAAAAGTGGCGAATATCCGCTGTATGAAGTAGTCGGGATGCCGCCGCTGCCCGTCGAAATCGAAGAAGTTGCTGAGGTAAGGGAAGGTTCTATTTGGCAAAGTTTTGTCAATAAATTGTTGGCTTTGTATGCTGCGGCGTACAATTGGATTAGGAAAATTTGGAGTTAAATGAGAAAACTCTAGAGCAATTTTTTTGATTTTTGTTATTCCCTCGATAAGATGAATATTCCTCAGTCAATAGTTCGCATTTTTCTCATGCTCCCCAACGGTCAAATTGGGGCACAACTGCGAGATAATATTCCAGGTATTGCCAGTCAAGGAATGCTTTCTACTTTTGGTGGTGGCGTGGACTTTGGAGAAAGTCCACAGCAGGCAGCCCTGCGAGAAATGGAGGAAGAAACTGGCCTCACAACCAATGATTACAAAATGGAGTTTATCACAACTTTTACTCACCAAAAGACTCAAAATGATAGAAAAACTTTACAAAATAACCACCTTTTTTTGGCGAGAGTTAGCGATTGTGATAAAATAGAAATCAAAGAAGGTGTGGGTTGGGTAGTTTTGAAAAAAGATGTAGATTTTGAAAAAGTCAACGCAGGGGAAGGTACTCAAATGGCTTGGGAATTGTTGGAGGAATATTTAAAATAAAAATTCCCACACTACTTTTTCCCCGCGATGAGACTGAAACTTTAATAAAGAACTTCTTTACGATGTTGTCAAATACGAATTCAGATTACGAATCATTACTACAACGAGCGATCACGATCGCAGCAAAAGCTCATGAGGGGCAGGTTGATAAGGCAGGCAATCCCTATCTCGATCATCCGCTATTTGTAATGGAAAATGTAAACTCTATAGAGGAGAAAATCGTAGCAGTTCTACATGATGCCGTGGAAGATTCTGAACTTACCCTTGAGCAACTTAGAAGCGAAGGTTTTCCTGAAGTTATAGTATCGGCGATCGCGGCGATTACCAAAATAGAAGGAGAAGCTTATGCAGCTTATTTAGAACGTGTGATTGCCAACCCGATCGCACTGCGAGTCAAAATCGCTGATGTTACTCATAACCTCGATCTTGGTCGCATCGCCAATCCGACAGAGGCAGATTTTCAACGCATTGCAAAATACAAAAAAGTCCTCAGTCAGTTGTGTGCCGCCTTAAAGTAATTATTAACCGCAGATATCCGCTTTCATCGTGGCACAGGCATCTTGCCTGTGGGATATCTGCGGTTAAAAAAATCCCGAAATCCTAAGCCATTACCATCCCCCCATCCACATTAAAAACCTGCCCGGTTATATAAGCCGCCGCCGCATCTGCCGCCAAAAACTTCACCATCCCGGCAACTTCCTCAACTTCCCCATATCTCCCCAGCGGAATATATTTCAAAATCTCATCAGACTTGACATCCTTAGTCATATCTGTAGTGATAAAACCCGGTGCAACCGCATTCACAGTAATCCCGCGACTCGCCAACTCTTTCGCCACAGTTTTAGTAAACCCAATTACCCCAGCCTTCGCCGCACTGTAATTAGCTTGTCCCGGATTGCCCATTTGCCCAGCAACCGAAGCAATATTAATAATTCGGCCGCTTCGCTGTTTCAGCATGATTTTACTGGCAGCTTTCGCACACAAAAACACGCCGGTTAGATTCAAATCAATTACCGCTTGCCAATCTTCCAACTTCATCCGCAGCAGCAAAGTATCGCGAGTAATGCCTGCATTGTTCACCAAAATGTCAATTCGTCCCCATTTTTCCAGGACATTACTGGTGAGTAAATCTACTTGGTCAGTTTTCGAGACATCTGCTGCAAGTGCCACAGCTTCTCCTCCAGCAGCGACTATTTCTGCTACCACCTCATCAGCAGCAGCACTCGAACTCGCATAGTTGACGGCGACTTTAGCGCCCTCTGCTGCTAGTGTTAAAGCGACGGCGCGACCGATTCCCCGCGACGCACCGGTCACGACAGCAACTTGACCCCGCAATCTCTGAAAAGTCTCTGGCAATAGTTCCATAATTGTATCCTCGCAATCTACCAGAGAATTTTGCACTAAAATCGAGCCAGAACCAAAAAAATTATTTTGTCTTATGGCAGTTCAAAAACAGTTCAGCAGTTTTGAGGAGTTACTATCGGGATCTGACTTGCCGGTGTTGGTAGATTTTTACGCTACTTGGTGCGGGCCTTGTCAGATGATGGCACCGATTTTGGAGCAAGTGAGTGGTCAGATGAAAGACAAGCTCATGGTTGTCAAAATTGACACCGATAAGTACGAACAGTTGGCGTCGCAGTATCACATTTATGCTTTGCCGACTTTGGTGCTGTTCAAAAATGGCGCTGAGGTCGATCGAATTGAGGGAGTGATGCAAGCGGCGCAGTTGATCGATCGAGTGCAACCTTTCTTGTAGTACGAGCCAATTATCACACACGTAGGGTGCGTCAGCTCATATCTGATTAATTATGAATAAGATAATCCTAGTTGACGCACCCTACTTTTGACATACTCACCGACCTGAAGGTACGGTGATTCTTAAGCCTCGCGACTTAAGTTTCTGCTTCTTCGCAACTGCCTCCACCCTCAAAGAGTTTTGGTCTTATGTTCGCTCCACAGACTAACCCCGCAAGCCCTGCGGTTTTTACGTGTCGAATACCAAACGGAATTCTTCGTAGTTTTGATTCTAGGGTTAGACTTCCATTGCCCTATCCTCTTTTCCCGGTCTACCGATTTTGCGAAAGCCGCCAGCACAAGGCTGAACTTCGCTCGTATAGGCTGTTTGATCCATCGTCTCGGGTGGGTCGTTGACCAATTACATTCTAATATAAAGCCGTCCTAAAAGGACGGGGGTTCTACCCAAATTTGTGATGAAGACTCCCAGCCACGCTATTATCAATCTCGCAATTCTCGGCAAACCGCAACTGCCGGAAGCTAATCTAATTATTGCGATCGGCGGAATTTTGCCGGATATTCCGATATTTTTATTTTACTTTTGGGCGAAATACATTGCTCGCTTGCCCGCAGCTACAATTTGGTCAAAAGCATATTATGAGCCTTTTGTGCAAGATATTGTGGCTCTGTTTCATTCAATTCCCCTTGCGGTTATTGGTTTGCTAATTGCTTATTACTTTGGCTGGCAAAGTGTGCAAATTCTGTTTATCAGTATGATACTACACTCTCTGGGAGATTTGCCCGTCCACAATGACGACGCTCACCGACACTTTTTTCCGTTCAGCAATTACCGTTTTATCAGTCCGTTTTCTTATTGGGATAGAAAGCACTACGGGTCAATTGTTTCTGTGGTGGAAATGTTGTTAGTGCTGCTGTCAACTTACCGCGTTTTTGGTTTTGTTAATTCTTATGTTGGAAAAACGTTGTTGATTTTGGTGAATGGTTTTTACTGGGCTGGCGCGGTTTATTTTCAGGTGCGAGATTTATTTAAATTCACTTCTCAAAAATGAAACATGAACTCAAATTTACCAATTACAGCACTTCCGGGTGTTATGAGGTACAATAAGAATAGATTAAAAAATACACCAATGAAAGCATATTCAGTAGATT
>NZ_JAUBUI010000230.1:0-1125 GCF_036705385.1 Microcoleus sp. B3-A4
TACTTTTTGTCTTAGGTCTAGACTGTAAGCCATTTTTTTCTAATTAACTACTTTTAGCGATTTTATCATGATCTGACTTCTGTCTCACATTTATTTGAAATGACTATATCAAGGGTAGCAAGATTCCAATCAGTTTAAATTGAGCTG
Source organism: Microcoleus sp. B3-A4 (assembly GCF_036705385.1). Classification (NCBI taxonomy): domain Bacteria; kingdom Bacillati; phylum Cyanobacteriota; class Cyanophyceae; order Oscillatoriales; family Microcoleaceae; genus Microcoleus; species Microcoleus sp. B3-A4. Next base: position 148 of record NZ_JAUBUI010000230.1, read on the forward strand.
AACTTATAGTTGTTTCAAATAAAAATGAGACATTAAGTTGCACAATAAGCGCGAAGGTAGTGCTTTTATGTAAAGGATAGAGGATAATAGCTCTGTGCCAATCTTTTGAGGAGTCTCATGATGAAACCCTATCTGATTTGTCCCACTTGTGGTTCTGACGATGTGATGAAAAATGGTATGACTCGTCGCGGAAAACTTTCACCATAAATGTCGTGACTGTGGTCGCCAGTTTGTCGAAAATCCTAAGTGGCAACCCAAAAACACCGACACCGGGCGCAAAAATTGAGTTGCTTCTCCTTGAACGGATTTCTCTTAATGGCATTGCCCGAGTTATGGGTGTTTCCAAGAGCTGGCTTCAAAATTATGTAAACCACTTGTACACTGCCGTAAAACCAAAGGCTACAGTTATCCCAAAAGAAGTCGGAAAACACACCGTCCAAATGGATGAACTATGGTATGAAAGTAGACAACAAAGGGAATAAACAATGGGTTTGGTTAGCGATGGATGCCAAGACTCGGGAAGTGATCGGATGTCATATTGGAGACCGTTCCTTAAAATCGGCTCTTGCATTATGGGATTCCCTACCGAGTGTCTATCGCCTGCAGTGCCAAGATTTATACCGATCATTGGGAGGCATATGCTGCGGTTTTACCGACATTCACGGCATCAGCCTGTGGGGAAAGAAAGCGGATTGACGAGTTACATTGAACGATTAAATAATACTCTCAGGCAGCGAATTTCGCGATTAGTCAGGAAGACATTATCGTTTTCTAAGAAGTTGGATAATCATGGCTGGTGCTATTTGGAATTTTATTCATGATTACAATCACCGAATCCGATTAGCAATGCTGAAGACTCAACCGCCTCAATTTTCTCCATCCTTTACATAAAAGCACTACCAGCGCGAATAATCTCATCAAGAGATGTGGCAGAATGCGAATACATTCTAGCTCTCTTTAATGCACTAAAATCATGCT
>NZ_JAUBUI010000093.1:0-21880 GCF_036705385.1 Microcoleus sp. B3-A4
TAAGACTCAGGTGTGCATATTTAAATAACCACATTAAACTCAGTATTTCTGCTTAGTTAAAAAGCGGGATGCTCCCGCGCGAACTTAATGCGGACGGTTAACACGAATCAATTTGCCTCTCAAAGTTTCTTCACCAGCAATAGCATCATTGATGCGTGTTGCCAACCTTTCTAGATTTTTATCGTCTGTACACACGATGATACCAGCATGATTTGGTTGTTGAGCGTGCAAGCGAATGAAATGCCGACGATTTTGCGTCATAACCGCCCGATCATTATTCACAGCAAAGGCTAATACTTCGGGGTCATCATCTCCGGCATTTCCTGCCTCTTGAATAGTCAGGGCATCGTGACCGAAATTTCGCAGCAATGCCACAACAGGAAACGGGAACTGTTCATCTGCATAGAGACGTGCCATAAATTATACTTCCTGCATCATTGCTGCGGCTTCTTCTCGGAGTGCTGTTTCAATTTCTTCGGAGTTAGCCTCAGCATAAGTCCAGACATTTACTAAGTTTGCAGCATTCAACTGGGGATAAAATTGTAGAAGTTCAGCATCACTTGAACCTTGACGGCGCAAACTCACGAACAGCCAAACGGGAAGTCTAGTTTTGGCAATGCAAGCATCGCCGCCACACACGTCGGGAGTTTTTGTAATTCCTGGCCAGCTATTGTTTAAACTTTGGGTTAAAAGCCGGATGGCTTCAGCTTTCTCCGTCGGAGTTAAGGCCAGGAGTTGTGTTTCTAATTCTTGGAGAAGCATGGGTAAAATCGCCTTTGCGAGCGGGAATACCCAATTATAACACTTGAGTTAAATTCATGCTTACTCAGCGTCAAATGTCAATGCTTCTCCCCTGACATTTGTATCCAATTTACCATTCTCAAAAACAACTTTTCCTCCAACAACAGTCACAACTGGCCATCCCGTCAAACTCCAACCTTCAAAAGGACTCCAGCCGCACTTTGTCACCATTTCTTCTCGCACCACAGGTCGATAATTCTCCAAATCTACTAATACCAAATCGGCATCAAAACCCGAAGCAATCTCCCCTTTTTTTGCAATCTTATAAGCCTTAGCAACTGCCGCAGACATCCAATTAGCAACTTGCGCCACTGTACATCTTCCCTCTACTGCTTGCGTCAGCATCAAAGGCAAAGAAGTTTCGACTCCCGGCATTCCAGACGGCGTATTCGGATAATCTTGAGATTTTTCTGCTAATGTGTGCGGCGCGTGGTCGGTGGCGATAAAATCAATTACGCCGTCGAGTAAAGCTTGCCAAAGTATTTCGTTATCGCGGGGTTCGCGCAAAGGCGGATTCATCTGAGCTAAACTGCCAATTTTTTGATAGGCGCTGGTATTTAACAACAAATGCTGCGGCGTAACTTCTGCTGTCACCCAGCTCGGTTTTTCCTGGCGCAAAAACTCAGCTTCATCCCCAGTTGAAAGGTGCAGAATGTGCAGACGCCGCTGATATTTCTTAGAAAGTTTTAATGCTAGCTGAGTTGCTAATAAAGCTGCTTGATTGTCTTGAATTTGCGAGTGCACGGCAACATCGGAAATCCCGGCAAATTCCTGACGCCTTTGATTGATTCTAGCTTGGTCTTCTGCGTGCACGGCAATCAGTCGATCGCCCTTGGCAAAAATCGCCTCTAAAGTTGCTTCTCCATCGACCAAAAGCTGACCGTGCATCGAACCCATAAACACTTTAATTCCCGGAGTCGGATTCGCATTCAACAAATCCGGCAAATTCTCGGGCGTTGCACCAATAAAAAAGCCGTAATTCACCAAACACTTCTCGGCAGCGCGACTTAGTTTATCATCTAAGGCAGCTTGGGTTGTGGTCAGAGGTCGCGTATTCGGCATTTCCAGAAACGATGTCACGCCGCCTTTAGCGCAAGCACAGCTAGCCGTAAACAAGTCTTCCTTGTGTTCTAAACCCGGTTCCCGGAAGTGTACCTGGGGATCAATTACTCCGGGTAACAGAGTTAAGCCTTTCGCATCTATTTCTCTATCGCCCGATTCGACAATTTCCGCAGCAACTTTGACAATTTGGCCATCGCAGATTTGCACATCTCCTACCAAAAACTCACCATTGGGCAAAAGAATGCGAGCGCGACGGATTAACAAACTTGAGTTGGGAGTCATAAGATATCATTAATTGAGTAAACAGCGTGCTAGCATGGAAGCATTATTAAGCTTATAATTTGTATCCAGCTCAGTCACTACAATACCCTATGACTCGTCTAGACAAGTCAGCCGACGAAAAACCTCCGCAAGACACCGAAAATCCTTGGATCGAAGGAATTAAGACGATCGGCTTAGCAGCATTTTTAGCCTTTGGTATCCGCACCCTGGTTGCCGAAGCACGCTACATTCCCACGGGCTCGATGCTCCCAACCTTACAAATTAACGATCGATTAATTATAGATAAGGTAAGCTATCGATTCCAAGACCCCCAGCGAGGAGATATTATCGTATTTATGCCTCCTGACCCGGCTAGTTTGTGTACGGGACAGCCGCCACCGATCAAAGATGCCTATATCAAGCGAGTGATCGGACTGCCGGGGGACAGTGTGGAAGTCAAAGAGGGAAAAGTTTTTATTAACAAGCAACCGCTACAGGAAAAATATATTGAAGAAATTCCGCAGTATCCTTACGGGCCTGTAGTTGTAGCCCCAAATTCTTACTTGGTGCTCGGCGACAACCGCAACGCAAGCTGTGACAGTCATTACTGGGGCTTTGTACCCAAGCAAAATATCATCGGTAGGGCAATTGTGCGTTTTTGGCCACTCAACCGTACAGGTTCGATCGACCCCACGCCCCTTTATCCCGCTAAAAATTAGCTCTAACGGAAGGAAGAAGGCAAATTCAATAAGAGCAAGGGTTTCGGTGATTAAGAACATCCTAATCGTCTTGCCGGTTGCTATACAAAACGCGAGGGATATTAGATCCCCGACTTCTTCAAGAAGCCGGGGATCTAAGCTGACTGACTGGATCAAATCTAAAATCTAAAATCTAAAATTGCCTGACGTTTCGCGATCGAGCACTTTCACAACTTTGTTATACATCTCCTCAGCTTCTTGCTGCGAATTGCCGATACTCGTCAATCCCAATTTGCCAAACTCCGACAAACAACCCATTAAATGAAACACACTGCCCGTCTCTGTACCGCTGTCAAAGTGCAGTTGATTGTCAGCAATAATATCCATCAAATCGTTCGGTAATAATCCCCGATAGCGCTCTTTTTTCAAATTGTCCGAAGCGACATAATATTTCGGACGACCCTGCTGGCTGTAAAATAATCCGGTAGTACGATCGTACCGACCGTTTGTTAACAGCTTCAAAGCCATAAACGGATGAGTTGTGCCTCCTTTACGTAAGTTAATTTCTATTGCTTGAATATCCCATTTCCCATCGGATTGCTTTACAGCGAGAAAATCTACTCCAAATCTCTCTAAAGCCCCTTTTTTAGCTAAGTTTTGCCCGACTTTCCATCCCAATTCTTGCAACCCCAGCCGGTAAGATTCGTCCGCCGGAAATCGGCAACCCAAGAAAATTTGGCCGTCTGGGCCTCCTAAAATCTGGTCGTGAGTGGAGAGGATTTCTACTTCGCCGCTGGGAATAATTCTGCCTTGAACACTGGGCGAGAACTTTTCTTCTCCTTCGATAAATGCTTCGGCAATTGCCCCTAATTCGGGAATGCGGCTGCTAAAATTTTCCCAGGTTTCGCCTGTAGATTGAAAACGCAAATTATGGAAGCAATCCCCAATTGCCTTCGCTCTTTCATGAGGCGCTTTACTTGTCAGGGAACGCAGATCTAGAAGTGCATTTCCTTCCCCGGAAAAACCTTCATTTAACTTAATTACCATCCGCTGCAAATCCGGCTGTCGTTCCCACAATTGAGCGGCAGCTTCTGCTAAATCTTCCGCATTCCAAACCAACTCCGAACCGTCAGGATAAGGCACGCCACATTCTTGGAAAATTTGCCTGCTGCCGCTTTTTGTTCCCCAGTATAACAGATCGGGATCGCTGGCCCACAAAGGAATCCCCAATTTAACAGATAACTCGCGTTCTAAGGGCGTCGAGTTATAACAAACCATATAAGATTTTGTGGGTCGCACTGCTTGACGAATGCGCTCCATCAAGCGGGGGCGCTCTAAAATTTTCTGGGTGAGGGATTTTGCAGAAGCATCGTAAGCACTGAACAGCAAAAGCCGATCGCGCGCGTGAGAAAATGGAATTCCCGGCAGCAATTGCAGGTAATAATCCACAATCATCGGGTGCAAGGGCTCTGAGGTAATGTAAATTAAGCGCGTGCGGGGGTTTCGCAGGCGAATCAATGAAAATAAATGCCGCTCTTCGTAGTGGTAAGCACCCTCAATTTTCCGCATTTCTTGCTGATCTAAGCTGACAGAAGGAATGATAATAATGTCACAATCTCCGCTGTCGAATTCTTCTATCGCTCGCCAACGTTCGCGTAATTCGGTCTGAAGATTGCGAAACTTCGGCGCCGATTCGGAAGATGAATTATTTAACTCTTGCATTGCGTTTTATCCTAAGTATTCAAATAATTATTGCTGATGATGTCGGGTGTGTCAGCCCCAATAGTTGAGACAACTCAAACAGTTTTTTCTGACCCCGCCCAAAAACCGATACTGTGCCACCTACTCCTGTCGTGAATCTCCAAAAATTTTAGACCAAAGTTTAATCTCCCAGATTCATCTGTGGAATAAATCTAAAATTTAAAATCTAAAATCTAAAATCGAGTGACGTACCCTACCGGGGACGATCTTCGATTTCTGTCAATCTGCTCTAAGAAGCTCGCCGCGCTCGAAAAAGTCTGGCATACTGCAAAATTGGCTCTAAGCGGCGTTGATTTTGCTTGAGTGCCGAGATCAATTTTTCCGAAGGGCGGAACACCAGGGGAGCCGAATATTTGTTCAGCATTTCCATATCTGGCGACTGGCTCAGCAGCATCAGCCTCACGTCTTTGTCAAGCAAATAACTCAGAGAAAGCAAATCTCCCATGTTAGTAAAATCGTTGCCGCGATCGCTAATTACAATTGTATCTTTAATCGACCGATTAGCTATCGCCTCTTTGTTAATAATTTTCGCAACTTCAGCATTAAGATAGCTCAAGTCTTTGCTCCACCAAGTATCAGAAAAAGCGCTAACTGTACAGGAGGCTACACTTGCTGTAAATACCGAGGCTAAAAAGACTTGCCACAACCGCTGCTGAGTTTTCACGTTACTCGCGAGCAAGTAAGCAACTGCTAGCTGCACTCCCGGAAAGCAGGAAATCAGATAGCGGCTGACGGCGGAACGTTTGCCACCTAGGATTAGATCCGGTAAGGCCAGTATCAAAAAAGGTACCAAAATTGATGTTACAATAAACAGCCAAGTAGAAGTGCTAACCCTGCGACAGATTGTGTAAAGGGCTGCCGCAATTAACAGCAAAAATGGCAATCTCAGCAGATAAGTCCAGATATTATAAAACCCGAAGTCGAAGTCAAAAAATAAGGCTGTAAAGCTGAGTGTCCACAATTTGACAAGATGCAGCCAACCCGGAGATACTCGCGTCCAATCTGTCGTAGCTGATGCTCTTTCCAGGTTGGTCGCCAGCACGTAAATCCAGGGGATATACAATATTAAAGCTGCTGTTACTGCTAAAAAAAATTGGGAATTAGTTACGTGACCTGGCAATTTGGTTTTTTTGACAAACAACCAGTAAGAAATTATAAAAACTCCGTGTCCAATGAGTGTTAAACTGAAGAAAGGGTGAGTGTAGAAACCAAAGGCGATCGCCAGCGAGTAAAATACCCAATCTTGCCAACCCCGCAACCGCACTGCTCTTAGCAGCAGCCAACTGCTGCCAATAACTGTGGCTGTCAGCAAACTGTACTGCCTTGCTGTCTGAGCAAACAATATGTCAAAGGGAGATAAAGCCAAAAGTGCTGTTGCTAATAACGCCGCCAAATTCGAGGCGAAAAGTTCCTGAGCTAAAGCGTACATCAAAGGCAACGACAGCAAACTCAATAGTGCTGGCAAACTGCGAGATGCTGTTAGAGAACTGCCAAATTCCTGCATCCACCAACGGGCCATGAGAAAGTATAAAGGCGGATGCTGCGGGTCTTCTAGTGCTAAAGAACGAATTGTGTCTGCTTCTGTAGTTCCCGGTTTAATCCGCTGATATTTTTGCAATTCTGGTGCGGGAACCATCCGGTTTTGGAATAGTTCGTCGTCAATTTCTTGACGGGTGAAACCAGCGGCGCGGATTGATGTGTAAGCTTCGTCGTGCCAGTACAGTTTGCGATCGATCTCAAAAAACCGAAATCCGATACCAAGTAAAATACCGATCGCCAATAAGCTCATCAGCCAGCGGGAATTTTTGGTATTAACAGATGTGTCTTGATGTGTTGTAGATCCCATGCTTGTCCTAATTGTGGCGATTCCCTCCGGGATAGCTACGCTTCACGGAATTTGGAACTGTAGATCATCGTAAACCGCACTCCAAGAGCGATCGATACCCCGTACAGACCCCAACAGACGATCATTCTACCCTCTGCCGGATGCCCAATACCTCTACATCAGTGCCTTGTGAAAGCTGGCTCAGGCTCAACCACCCCGAAAATCAAGAATCTTCAACCAGATCCTCCCAGAACCTCCAGACCCCAAAAATAACTGCTAACATACGTGTTGTACAGTTAATCAACAAGCTCCGCAAGGGGTCTACCCGCATACCGCAAATGGCAAAAAAAGAAACGTCTATAAAAACTTCCACTGAAAACTCAGAAAAGCAAAAAGCCTTAACTTCCGTACTGTCCCAAATCGAGCGCAGCTTTGGCAAAGGAGCGATCGTCCGATTGGGAGACTCCACTCGCATGAGGGTAGAAACCATTCCCACCGGAGCCCTGACACTGGACATTGCTTTGGGCGGCGGTTTGCCAAAAGGTCGAGTCATTGAAATTTACGGCCCGGAAAGTTCCGGTAAAACCACTCTAGCCCTCCACGCGATCGCCGAAGTCCAAAAATCCGGCGGTATCGCAGCCTTCGTCGATGCCGAACACGCCCTCGATCCCACCTACGCCTCAGCTTTAGGCGTCGATATTGAAAATCTATTAGTTTCCCAGCCGGATACCGGCGAAATGGGCCTAGAAATTGTCGATCAACTCGTGCGTTCCGTCGCCGTCGATATCGTAGTAATTGACTCCGTAGCCGCCCTCGTCCCCCGCGCCGAAATCGAAGGCGACATGGGCGACTCCCACATGGGTTTGCAAGCGCGCTTGATGAGTCAAGCTTTGCGGAAAATCACCGGCAACATCGGCAAATCTGGCTGTACGGTCATTTTCCTCAACCAATTGCGGCAGAAAATCGGCGTAACTTACGGCAACCCCGAAACCACAACTGGCGGTAACGCACTCAAATTCTACGCCAGCGTGCGACTCGACATCCGCCGGATTCAAACCTTGAAAAAAGGCACAGAAGAGTACGGCAACCGCACGAAAGTTAAAGTTGCTAAAAATAAAGTTGCTCCGCCTTTCCGCATTGCCGAATTTGACATTGTATTTGGCAAAGGCATTTCTACTTTAGGCTGTCTGACTGACTTGGCCGACGAAATGGGAGTAATTATCAAAAAAGGTTCTTGGTATAGCTATAACGGCGAAAACATAGCTCAAGGACGAGACAAAGTGATCCAACACATGGAAAAAAATGCCGACTTCAAAAATGAAATTGAGGAGCTAGTTAAAAAGAAACTTGAGACTGGTGCAGTGGTTTCTGCTAATTCTGTTGCCCCTGTTGATAATGAGGATGAGGATGCAGAAGATCTAGACAATGTAGAAGATCTAAACAATGTAGAAGATGTAGATGATTTGGAAGAAATCTAAATCTTTTAGTTAATAAATCCGATAGCGGTTAGAGCCCCGACTTTTTAAAGAAGTCGGGGCTCTGTTTGTTCTGTTTTTTTAAGAAGTCGGGGTAAAGCATTTGAGAGAATACAAAGAACCCCGACTTCATCGAAGAAGTCGGGGTTCTAAAAGAAGAGTATTTCACGAGGTTGTTTAATGTTGAGGAGTTTGGTGCAAGGAAATCTCTAAAACTTCTATCTGCTGGTTGAGAGTAGCAGAGCGCTTCTGAGCATATTTGTCGTGCAGAAAAATAGTTAAGCCCACACCCACTGGCAACACAAAATAGATAAATCCCAGCAACATCTGAGCAATTTCTTCTTGCGCTGCTGCATCGAATTGAGGCGCAGCAGTAGGTTGACTTGTCGTGCTGTTGACTGGCTGCTGATTGGATTGCTCGATCGCCTGTGCTTTTACTTGCGGTTGAGCTTCCTGGGCGATCGCCCCAGAAGCAGTTCCCAAGCATCCACCCACTGCTACACATACTGTCAGGAAACTAAAAAGTCTTGATTTAACCTTTAATCCGTTGTTCATGGCACTGATTGAGTGGCGATCGCCTTGCTGAGTTTCTCTTTCGGTTAAGCGTACAAGCATTTTTACTTACCTGTTATTAAAATTAATTTAATTTCTGTATTCAAATATACGGTTTTTTAAATTTTAACGCAATAAGTATTTATTACTAAAATTTTTTGGTTTAAATGCAATATCTGCATTAATTCCATGCGCCAGTTGGGATTGTGAGAATAAACAGTAACTTTTTATACAATTTTCCCTCTGGACATCCACTTGAATTGGAACGCAACATAAAATCGCGCTCGCAAAAAAACCGTCACCCCAAACAGTTAGAAAGTCAACTCAAAATTAATAATCTGTATTATTTGTTAGGACAAGTTATATATGCTTCAAGGGCTGTTATCGTTCAGAGGGCCTTTTCGGATTCTGAACCTGAGTTGGTTTGCTTTTTTCTTAACTTTCGTAGTGTGGTTCAACTACGCACCATTCAGCACAACGGTGCAGCACGATTTGGGACTGACAGTTGGGCAAGCCAGAATCATCAGTCTGTCCAACCTAGCTTTCGCAATACCTGCACGTATTATTATCGGGATGTTGCTCGATCGCTTCGGGCCTCGCATCACCTTCTCTTCACTCCTGGTGTATGCAGCATTTCCGACACTGGCATTCGCCTTTGCCCAAAACTTTAATCAGTTGGTTTTGAGCCGTTTGGCAATGGGAATTGTCGGCGCTGGATTCGTGGTTGGCATTCGCTTAGTTGCCGAATGGTTCCCCCCAAAAGATATCGGCTTCGCTCAAGGTATCTATGGAGGATGGGGCAACTTTGGTTCTTTTGCCGCAGAAGCAGCGTTACCAGCGATCGCGGCAGGAACAGCTTTCCTCTCAGTCGGACACACAAATTGGCGGCTGGCGATCGCCCTTACTGGGATGGCCACAGCAGTTTTCGGAGTCATTTTTTACTGCAACGTTCAAGACACTCCTCCCGGCAAAGTCTATCAGCGCCCGGCCCGCAACGGCGCAATGGAAGTAACCAGCGCCAAAAGCTTTTGGGCACTGTCGATGACCAATATTCCTCTATTTGGTGCCTTAGCTTTGATTGTGTGGCGCTTGCAGAAAGCAAATTTTCTGACTGCAAATGTGATGTACGCTATTTGGATTAGTTTGACAGCACTGTATTTAATTCAGGCTTACAAAGCCTGGGAAGTTAACCGAGAAGTTGTCACAGGTCAAAAAAATTACCCGCCTCAAGAACGCTATAAAATCAGTCAAGTATTCGTATTAGAATTAGCTTATGCAGTCAGCTTTGGTTCAGAGCTCGCTGTGGTTTCCATGTTACCGGAATTTTTTGAACACACCTTCAATCTAAATCATGCGATCGCCGGGCCCCTCGCTGCTAGCTATCCCCTGATGAACTTGGTCAGCCGTCCAGCCGGAGGCTTAATTTCTGACAAAATCGGCAGCCGCAAGTGGACGCTGACAGTGATGACCGGCGGAGTGGGATTGGGGTATTTAATTATGAGCCAAATTACTGCAAACTGGCATTTAGCAATTGTGATTATCGTGACCATGTTATGTGCCTTCTTCGTCTTCGCCGCAGCAGGCGCAACTTTTGGCATCGCCTCCTTAATTAAACGAGAAGTCACGGGTCAAATTGCCGGCAATATCGGTGCTTACGGCAGTGTCGGCTCTGTAATTTACGCCACCCTTTATAGCTTTCTCCCCCAAACAGTCGCAGGCAACCGCAGCTTCTTTGAGGTACTCGGAATTGCTGCGGTAGTTGTCTGCTTCCTTTGTGTTTTTATCCTGAAGGAACCGAAGGTTATTGAAAGCCAAGATTTGGCAGAAGAAGCTATGCTGCTCGGCCACTAAATCGCAAATCAGGTTTTAATTAGAACAACTTAAAACAAGAGAACACCCCGCAGCCTGACTTCTTTATTTAAGAAGTCAGGCTTTGAGATAAGCAGCAGCTTATTTATCACTTTTGTCACTTACTGCGGCATAGAAACGGGCTGAATGTATTGAGAATTAGCGCGCACATAACAGCCTTGTCTTGTCAGCAACCAGGGTTGACCGTTCGCCATCGTAATAGCATTTGCTCCCCTGAGTTCAGCAGCAACTGTATCTTTATCCGCGCGGTAAACTTGTTGAATTGCTCCGTTTGCGGTCTTGCGGCAGTTGAGTTGTCCATCTCGCGAGGTGACTCGCCAAGCAGGCCAAGTTACAAAACCATTTGTTTGACTCGACCAAGTATTAGCATTGCTAGAAGTATAGTCGCCACTTGCATTAGGACGCGGTAAAGCTTCGACTAAATTTACTTTAAATGTCTGGCCAATAGAAGGACAATTTTCTCCTGCTTTCACCTTCCAAGTAACTTCGGCTCCCAATTGGCTGCTTCTTCCAACTTGACGCCTGATAATGGCAATATCTCCAGAACAAACAATTTTTCTGCCAGGGCCGGTCGCACTGTCTTTGAAAGTCCCATTGTAATAGTAAGAGCCTGCTGCTCCTTCGGAACGGGTAATTTGAATATTGCCCAAAAATTCCCGATTGCCTACTTTGGTCAAGTAAAAACCGCTGGGAGTGTTCCCTTTTTCTGACAGGTTTAAAGTAGTTTTACCGTTAGGATTAACATAAGTGGTAGCGCTAGCAGCCGCGCACCAAATTAATGACACAACTCCTGTGGATAACCAAAGGTCAAGTTTTTTCACAGCAACACCTTGTATGAATCTCTACTCTATTTATAGCTGTTGGTGAAAATACTTAGCCAGTCGCTCAAATGAGTGTCACTCATTTGAGCGACATTCTAACGACATACGGGCAATCCCCCATGATTGCCACTACAAATTCGGCAACCACGGGGGATTGGCACTACTGCGTAATTCCGAAAAATCAACTCTGTATAACTTCACATTGCTTCAGCTCGCTTCACCTCTCTTCACTTGTATGCACCTGCATCACGATGCCTGCAAGCTTCCACTTCTGACTCATTGCAAGTTCCAATAATTAGCAGCAGAATAAATTTATATACGTAAGTAAGGGAGTTCCAATCAACGCTAGATACTGTGGATTTTACGGCTACTTCCGGGTGGGTCAAGTTGCCGCAAGTAACACTAGCCAGATTTTGGCAACTGGCAGATTTCACCTCTGAGACTGTGTGTAAAGAAATGTAAAAGCTCCTGAAAGCCAATTGCTGTGGCAGAAAGTACGGTTTCTAAGCTGAGTAGGTAAAAAAAAGTCGTCTTGATTCAGCACAAAAATGAACTTGAAAAACACAAATTTAATTTGCCATAGAGTTCAATCATTGTTCGAGGGAGAATAAATCATGGCTGACGGTCAATTAGAAGTTATATTAAAGATGGCTCAAACAATTAATCCTCAAATTGAGAGCGATCGACATTTTGAAATAGACTTGCAGAAATTGCGCCAACTGCCAGCAGGAACATTAGGGTGTGAAGTGGCGCGATTTCTAGACGAACAAGGCTTTGAGCCGATCGCATCGGGAGACTGGATTCAGCGAAACCACGACGTTTGGCACGTTCTGACTGGTCTTTCAGCTTCAACAGAAGATGAATTTGTACTTCAAGCGTTTACTCGCGCTCAAGTATTTCGTCCTTCTTGTGCGATTTTAGTGTTAGTTGGACTGATCAGTGGCAAATGCGCGATCGGACAAATTATCAAAGGCTTAAAACACGGAAAATTAGCCACTCGGCTAATTAATTGGGACGTTGCATCTGATTGGGAAACTCCTTTATCTGAAGTTCGAGAAAAACTCGGAATTCTACCCTTAATTGATTAGATTTTAACTCGTTACCTCACTGCAAAAGTATGCAAAGCAAAAGTTACAAACCGGAAATTAGCCTGAGTCCACGCGAAAGAGCGATCGCACAATTAGTAGCCCAAGGCCTGCCCAACAAATGTATTGCCAAAAATTTAAATATCAGTCACTGGACGGTTGCTACTTACGTGAGGCGGATTTTTATCAAACTCGGTGTTTGTTCCAGAACTGCGATGATTGCACTGCTGATCCAAGAAAATTTGCTCTGGGACTAATAAAGAAGTAGGGTGCGTCAGCTAGCTTAAATTCTCTGGTAATCCAGAAACTCTAGGCACGAGGCACCCTAAAAAAACCTATCCCTAGACAGATGAAAACCCGGTTTAGCTGTAAAACCGGGTTTTAATTTGCAATGTTTAAAACTTTCTATGCCAAAGCCAAAGAAGGAGAAGAATTTCTGAGAAAACTCAGCAATTCTCGATTCACCGTTTGCGGCGCTTCCTGCTGAATCCAGTGACCGCAGTGAGGAACTAATTTCAACTTAAACGGAGCCGTAATAAATCTGTCTAAACCTTCTACAAGTTTCTGGCTCAAAAACGCATCTTCTTCTCCCCAGAGCACCAAAGTAGGCACTGTCACAGGTTCTAATTTCTCCGCCAAATTCCAAAGCCTCTGCGGATGAAACATCTGGCGGTAATAATTGATAGCGGCGGCTAATACTCCCGGCTTTTCTAAAGCAGTCTGATAAATCTTAGTTTCCTCAGCGCTAAAAGCTCCTTTGCGAACAGCTTGTCCTTGGAAAACATTGTGAACAAAATCTTTCAAGTTTTGCCGGATGAACCATTCGGGAATGCCGGGAACCTGAAACGCCAAAACGTACCAACTGCGGCGGATTTGATCTAAATTGCTCGCCATTTCCTGCACGAATCGCTGCGGGTGCGGAGCGTTTAAAATTGCCAAGCGGTTGAGTTGTTCGGGGAATTTTTGAGCTAAGTGCCACGCAATCGCCCCTCCCCAATCATGACCTACAACGTGAGCTTTTTTATAACCGAGGTTCGCAATCAAACCGCGAATATCCGCGCTCAGCGTATCTAAATCATAGCCGCTTTCCGGCTTGTCGGAATCGTTGTAGCCCCGCAAATCCGGCACCACAACCTTGAAATGACGCGCTAAAGCAGGAATTTGATGACGCCAAGAGTACCAAAACTCTGGAAACCCATGCAGGAGGAGAACAAGCTCGCCTTCTCCTTGAGAAACGCAGTGCAGGCGGATGTTATTGGTTTCGACAAAGATGTGTTGCTGTTCGGAATCGAAAGAATTCATAGTTGGGAAGTTAGACTTATTTTCGGGAAGTACAGAACCCGCCGACTGGTAGCAGGCTAAAACGGCCCAATGGTGTTAATTTTTCTACTTTTATTGTAGCTGCTTTTCGATCCCCGTCGCTGCAATCTAATGAAACTTAAAACTTGTAGGGTTTTGGGGTGTCCTGTTTTTTATGCGTAACTACTAAACTCACTTTTTTGACCTTAAATCTGTTGTTTTAACAGCGGCGCAGGCGATTCAATAATAGCACAATTTCGTCAGTTGCCGATCGCATTTTTGCAGTCGATAGGTCAGATTGATTGACGATAATGCTAAACACCAGCGGTTCGTAATTCGGAACTTCGATATATCCCGACAGCGCCGAAACTCCGCTCATAGTTCCTGTTTTTGCTTGCAAAATTACGCGGTTTGGTGTAATATTAAAGCGATTTTTCAAAGTGCCGGTCTCGCCAGCGATCGGCAGTGACTGGCGGTAAATAGATGCAGCAGGTGAATTGGCCATAAATCTCAAAGTTTGCACCAAGGCTTCTGGACTAATTAAATTGTGCCGAGACAAGCCCGAACCGTCGGTTAATATGTAGCTGTTTGGATTTACTCCTAATTGAGTTAAAGCGGTTTTTAACTCTTTCAAACCCATTTCACCTGTATCCTCTTGGTGCTGGGGCATCTTGTCTGTAACTTTTCCCAACAATCTCAATAAAACTTCTGCATAAAGATTGTTGCTTTCGCGATTAGTTTCTCTCACCAATTCCGCCAGCGGCGGCGATTCAACGGTTGCTAATTCTTGATTTAAATTGCGAGAAGCCGATGCAACTAAAGCCTGTTTAACAGGAATTCCCTCAGCCGCCAGGGCTTCTTGAAAATACTGCAAAAAATTATTAGCGGGGTTGACAACTGCGACATAAGCTGATTCAGGTTCGCCACCAACTTTCAACTGTCCGCTCACTCGAATTATAGGTCGATCGAACTCCCTGCCAACATCAATAAACTCAGATTCGTTTTGAGCGACGGTAACAGTATTGTTCTGAAGTTGCCACTGATTTGCCAGCTTTGGTTCGGCAAAAGTAACTTTCAGAGGTTGCCCCAGAGCCTGCGGGGACAAGAGAAGGTCGATCGAGTTTTGATTGAAAATTAAACTGTTAATCGGCGCTCCGTAGCCTGCTTGCGCGTCTTCCCATTCCCAATTCGGATTGACTGCACTGCCTTGAAAATAGCTGTCATCGCCAATCAACTCGTTAACTTGACTGATTCCCCGCTGCTTCAACTGCTGCGCCAAAGATTTCAACTGAGCCTCAGCAATGCTCGGATCTCCCCTCCCGGCAACGTACAAACTCCCATTTTCGCCGCTGTAAACCGATGTCTTAATCCGAAAATCTGCACCGAGTTTCTGCAAAGCAGCGGCTGTAGTTAGCAGCTTGGCGTTTGATGCTGGAATAAAATATTTGGTGGCGTCGCGACTGTAGAGAGTATCAGTAGAAGATAGAGGTTGAATCAAAATGCCCCAGCGCGATCGGCTAAATTCGGGACGGTTGGCGATCGCATCTACTTGCGCCCCCAATTCCCCCGGACAAATATCCCCAGCAACCGCCGACGTTTGAGCAGCAACCGCCGACGGACGCCCCAGCACCAGCACTAACAAACTAAGCGCAATTCCTTGGATTTTCAAAGTGTCAATTCCTTAACAATAACTATTAAAATTAGATGCGCCAGAGCTTGGAAGTTTCACCGAATCAAGTCAATATTAATAATAATAACGCGCATGAATTCTCGGATTGAACAGCGCCTCTACAGGTTTTCCCTCTTTGAGGTGCTCTTCCACAATTAACGGTACATCACTTGGTTTAACTCGACAATACCAAATTTCGTCTGGGGTAACTCGTACAGTCGGGCCAGTGGTGCACTGTCCCTGACAACTACAGGCCTCCACTTTCACCCCTGCAACTTGTTGAGCTTCAAAAGCAGCTAGCACTGCTGCTGAACCATTTTTCAGGCAAGATTGATACTGGCAAACCAATACACAGCGCGCTTCTGGTTGGGAGTCTGGTTCTGAGGTTGGAGATTCTGGCATTGGTAAGGATTTATCCGCTCTTTAAGATATCTTAACAATCTTGTCAGGTCGATCGCTCGCCGGAGGGAGGCAAACGGCAGAATTTTATAGTGCGATCGACAAAAACAGCAAAATTCTGGCATTCAAACTTTTTCCTTCCTTCTACCTTCTAACTAATCCCTTCAGCAGAGCTGCCTTTCTTCAGTCTGTGTCACGATTTCCCTATATGATCGATTTAGAGCAACAACTCAATCAACCGCTAATCATGCCAAAAACAGTAGCCGATGTAATGAGCCGCGAGCCGATTTTGGCGCGACCCGAAATGCCCTTGAACGAAGCGATTAAAATTTTAGCCGATCGACGCATTAGCGGTCTTCCCGTCGTAGATGAGAATGACTTGTTGGTAGGAGTCATCTCCGAAACCGACTTGATGTGGCGGGAAACCGGCGTAACTCCGCCCGCTTACATCATGGTGCTCGACAGCGTGATTTACTTAGAAAATCCATCTCGTTACGAGCGAGATCTGCACAAGGCTTTAGGACAAACAGTAGGAGAAGCGATGAGTACAGAGCCAGTTACCATCGGGCCCGACAAATCTGTCCAAGAAGCTGCCAAACTGATGCACGATCGCAGTATCCATCGATTGCCGGTGGTCGATTCCGCGGGCAAAGTAATCGGCATCCTCACTAGGGGAGATATTATCCGATCGATGGCTGCCGATTCTTAAATTAACTGTTGCAGTTCCAGGACTGTATCAGGAAACGAGTCGTGAAGCGAAGCTATCCCGTAGGGAATCGCTCTTTCAATCTCCCTGACTTTTGGCAATTACCAATTACCAAATCTAAAATCTAAAATCTAAAATCTAAAATCCGATGAGCATTACCCCTGAGTCTGTCGAACAATTGCTGAATTCCGAGGATTTTGGCGAAAGATTGCGAGCAGTCAACCAACTGCGACAACTAGAACCCGCGCTCGCCTATAAACTAATTCAAATTGCGATCGGCGATCAAAACGTCCGGGTTCGCTACGCAGCAGTCAGCCAGATATCAACCCTCGGTACGCAGAATCTGCCGAACGCTTTAGAGGTACTGCGAAATAGCCTGAACAACGACCCCGAACCCGACGTGCAAGCAGCAGCAGCCGATGCTTTGGGCGCATTGAAATTAACCGATGCTTTAGAAGATTTGCAGCAAGTTTATAGCAGTACCTCTGAATGGCTGGTGCAACTGAGCATCGTTGCGGCTTTGGGAGAAATGGGAGATCCGAAAGCTTTTCCTATGTTAGAAAATGCCCTGACTTCTGAAAACGAATTAATCCAAACCATTGCCATCAGCGCATTAGGTGAATTGGGAGATAAACGGGCGCTGCCGCTGCTGCTTCCCTACGCTTCCAATGCAGATTGGCAGATCCGTTACAGAGTAGCTCAAGCTTTGGGGCGGTTGGGCGGTGCAGAAGCACAGACAGCTTTGGAAATTCTCGCCAAAGATGAGGTTGAGCAAGTTGCTCAGGAGGCTAAAGTCGGACAAGAAAATAGTTTGAAATCTTGAGATTGCTTTGGCGATCGCGAACAACCCTGCGCGGTTGTGAATTTTGAATTAATTTAGAATTTTTGGTGAAGATTCTACTAAAAACTCTGTTCGCGATCGCACACAGAATTCAGAAACCCGGTTTCTTGCTATATTTCTTGTTCCTGTCTGCAAAACTTGTAGAAACCGGGTTTCTAGCCAGCCAGCCAGCGGGCTGGTTGGGTAGCGCAAACCTTACTAATCAGGAAAAATTTCAAATCTTAAATCTCAAATTTAAAATTGTATTGATGCGACGGGCGAGCGCAAATTCCATTAAAAATCTCCTTAAATTCGAGCGTACTCTTCCCTTTCCCAACCAGAGCCGGGATCTTGACATCCACACTTTGACAACAGCTATAATTAGAATAAATAGAGCAGCGGCAGGGATTAACACAATTATTGAAGTGTGTCCAGCCAGCTAGCGATCGGGGAAACTATCGTTAAGACGGTAAGCCATCTACCAGCAAAACCAAGTCTTAAAACTGTTGATCATCCCCATGCTTGAACAACTACCCAATTCCGCTTCTGAGTCTTTAAACATTTTAATAGGAGAGCGATCTGCCTCTCAAGTAGCACCAAGCCCAACCAATCAAAACTTTATTAATAGAGTTTTAGAACTTACCAACATCGAACGCAGCAAATTGAGTTTGTCCCCGCTAACCTTAAATACTCAGTTACTAAATGCGGCGGCAAATCACAGCCAAAACATGGCATTGCAAGACTTCTTTTCCCATACCGGAAAAGATGGTTCGTCATTAGGAAGTCGGATTTCTGCAACGGGCTATCAATTCTCAGCGGCAGCAGAAAACATCGCTGCGGGATCTTCTACACCCGAACAAGTTGTATCATCATGGATGAACAGCAGCGGCCACCGCGCTAACATTCTTAACCCGAATCTCAAAGAGATTGGCATCGGTTACTATTTCTTAGCTGACGATACTGGCACAGAAAATTGGAATCACTATTGGACGCAAGTTTTTGCGACTTCTCTTGACGGTAGTGTCAATCCGGCACCAACTCCCACACCAACTCCCACACCGACACCAACTCCTACTCCCAACACATTGGTATCGATTATTTCGCCAATACCCAATGCTACAGGGGATGGCAGCCCGACGACAGCACCCAAAAATACAGCCAGCGGCGGCAATTATTTCCTATCAGATAGTGCCGATACTCAAATACCAACAAATGCTGCGGGATTGCCAATTTTTGCCCTTTCCGGCAAAGACAATCTCACCGGGGGAGAAGGTGTTGATAGCATTAATGGAATGCAAGGTGCGGATACAATTAATGGCGCAGGCGGCAATGACAGTTTATCGGGCGGCAAAGAGTCGGATTCAATTGATGGCGGTGTTGGCAATGATTTTATCAGCGGCAATAACGATAACGATCGACTAATCGGATCTGACGGTAACAATACTATTCGCGGCGGCAAAGAAGATGATGTCTTGGTTGGCGGTAACAGCGACGATTTGTTGGCGGGCGATCGCGGGCAAGATATTCTAACGGGCGGAAGCGGAAATGATACCTTTATCGTAGCAGGAGGTTTGTCTGCTTCGGCTACTTTAATTAGTGCGGATGTGATTACCGATTTTGCGATCGGGGATAATATTGGTTTGACTGACGGTATGGGATTTGCCAACTTGACTTTTGAAGCTGTGAGTTTGCAGTTGGATGCAGGTGCAAGCATCGCTTCTACGGCGATTAAGTCGGGCAGTAATTATTTGGGAATCGTGCAGGGTGTAAGTCCAAGTCAGCTTACATCTTCTGTTTTTGTCAACGCCTAAAAAACAGCATACCCAGATTCCCGACTTCTGGGAGAAGTCCGGAATCTAAAAACGAGAGCGCTTTACGTTTAACTTTGAGAGCATAATCGGGGTGGCTGTTTTGAGAGATTGGTTGTTATACAATCCTGGACGGAAAAACACGGCACTGGTTCAGCTTAAAAGTGGCTGGCAAGAGCGATAGATGCTGCATCAGACTGAAACGACTCGTTTAGCAGTTTGGTGATTGTATCAGCGTTAGCAGGGCGACTGAAGTAAAACCCTTGACCTTCATGGCAGCCTCGCGCTTGCAGGTAGTTACGCTGCTCCTTGGTTTCAATGCCTTCTGCGGTGATCGTTAACCGCAGACTTTTTGCCAGAGCAATGATGGCATCAGTAATGGTGGCGCTGTCGGGGTTAGACAGTACATCTTTGACAAAGGATCGATCGATCTTGAGCATATTAACCGGAAACCGTTGCAGGTAGTTGAGGGAAGAATAACCTGTGCCAAAGTCGTCTAGGGCGAGGGACACGCCAAGTTCTCGCAGTTGCGTTAAGATTTTGACCGATCGATCAATGTCAGTCATCAAGGCAGTTTCAGTCACTTCCAGTTCTAAATACGCAGCTTCGAGTTCGGTCTCTGCCAGAATTTGGCGAACCATCTCAACCAGATTCGGCTGCTCAAATTGTCGAGCCGACAGATTCACCGAAATCCGCAGCGCTGGCAGCCCAGCCAGTTGCCAGCTACGGGTTTGAGCGCAAGCCGTTCGCAAGATCCATTCACCAATGGGCACGATCTCGCCATTGGCCTCGGCGATCGGAATAAATTTTACCGGAGGGACCAAGCCCTCTGTAGAATGCTGCCAGCGAACCAGCGCCTCCGTTGCTGTCACCCGTCCGCTGTCGAGGTCGATTAGCGGTTGATAGTAAACCAGTAGTTCGTTACGCTCCAGCGCTCCGCGCAGGCTATTTTCTAGGGTCAGTCGCTCCTGTAACTGAACGTTCATTTCGGGTGAATAAAACTGATAGTGACTACGCCCTTGCTGCTTTGCCTGATGAAGTGCGAAGTGAGCTTGCTGAAGAAGTTGCTCTGGAGAATTGGTATTTTCTAAATGGTTCAATGTAATACCAAGACTGGCGGTGAGGTGGATCGGTTGACCCTCTACAGAGAAAGGTTTTGCTAGCGTACTCAGCAGCAGTTGGGATAGCTTGACCACACTCTCCAGCGAGTGGAGTTCGCTGCGAGCGATCGCAAACTCACCATCGCCCAAACGCGCCAAGACATCTGACCCATCCATGCACTGTACCACCCGTTGGGAAACGGCTCTAATTAGTAAGTCGGATATCCCAGGCTCCAACACATGGCGCATCCCTGTGAAATCATCGATACCCAATACCAGAACTGCGACCAGGGGTGAGTGATTTTGGGATCGGGTTTGATTCAGGCGATCGCAGAATAAGTCACGATTTGGCAATCCAGTCAGTTCATCGTAGTGGGTAATGTAATGAATCAATTCATCTAGTTTGTAAAGCGTTTGTGAGGAATTTGCCATCAGCGTACCGACTTCATCAGTAAACTCTGTGGGTAATTTCGGTAATGTTCTTGTATCGAGGTAGTTTTGTAGAGCCTCCGAGGTTAAGATTACCGGAACAAGGAGGTAGCGTAGCGTAGAAAGCGTTGCTGCCGTACCCGCTAATGTCGCCAGCAGAGCAATCAGGAGAACCCGGACTGATGTCTCTACAGAATAAGCGTTTGAGGTAAGAAACCAGACCATTAAGGTTAGCAAAGGAACGTGCGTGCCTAAAAATGCAACCACCATAATTTTGGCAGTGTAGCTTTTCTTCAGCCAGGGGAGATGCGCCAATGATGAGTATAGGTTAAGGTTAGGCTTTGGTTGCATAGGACTCGGTTTGAGAATTTAAAGTGGGTAAATTATCCAGCAGTCGGTACTAGGTGCGTTGGCTTCAGAAACGGCTTTTTTAACTAAGGAGCGATCGCCTTAGATTTGACCGATATTTTACAAATTGATCGACAATACCGAGCCGCGATCGCTTGTCTGATAAAATATCCAAGTAATCGCCAAACAACAAATATATATACTGACCCTAATCACATTTCTCAAAAACGTCAATGATCTACGCCAAAAATCACCGAAGTTGACTTTTTTAAAAGCTACAAA
Organism: Microcoleus sp. B3-A4; assembly: GCF_036705385.1. Taxonomy (NCBI): domain Bacteria; kingdom Bacillati; phylum Cyanobacteriota; class Cyanophyceae; order Oscillatoriales; family Microcoleaceae; genus Microcoleus; species Microcoleus sp. B3-A4. The sequence continues at coordinate 21,071 of NZ_JAUBUI010000093.1, forward strand.
TTCGATCTACCTTCAGCTTTTAGTCCGCTACTGATAACTAATGACTAATGACTAATAACTAAATTACTAAAAGGGGAACTATGAAAAAAGTAGCCGTGTTTGGCAATGCTGGAGGCGGTAAATCCACTCTCAGCAAGAGATTATCGGAAATCACTGGTTTGCCACTTTACGCCTTGGATAAGATTCAATATCAATCTGGGGGCGCTGAGGTTCCAAATGAAGAATATAAGCGTACCCATGAGAAAATTTTGGCTACTGACCGATGGATTATTGACGGGTTTGGTTGCATGGAAACCGTCTGGCTTCGACTCAATGAGGCGGATAGTCTGGTTTTTGTCGATTTACCGCTATACGTGCATTTCTGGTGGGTGACTAAACGGCTGATTACAGGTAAGTTTATACCGCCAGAAGGCTGGCCCCAAAAGAGTCCTATCTTGAAGAGTTCAATTAATAGTTACCGCGTTCTTTGGTTGTGTCACAAGTATTTGACTCCCAGATATCGCGAGTATGTCGATCGTGTTCAAAATACCAAAAGTGTTTATCACATCAGATCCACTGAAGAGATTTCACAATTTTTTGAATCGATAGTGCAAATGACAGTTGATAGTTGACTGCTGTTATTTGTTATTGATTATTGGTTAGCTGCTACCAATAACCAATAATATTATGTCCGATCGAGTGACCGCGATACCTTCGCCGGGGCGGGTTTACCGCATCTCTCATTGTCATCAATACAATACTCCGGACAGTTTTTAAGCAGCCAAAGTACCATAAGACAAGACTGAAGGAAGATTAGGATGGTTTAAAATC
>NZ_JAUBUI010000231.1:0-1090 GCF_036705385.1 Microcoleus sp. B3-A4
TTTTGAGGTGTGAATATTGGGACAAAGTGAAAAATATCGACCCTGACAACCTCGTTTTTTTGGATGAAATGGGTGTTCTATTGGGGTTAACACGAACTCATGCACGTTCAAAATGTGGTAGTAGAGTCGGCTCTCCTGAACTTGCGGTGATATTTTTATCTAATTAGAAAAGCAAGCTAATACGCGTTCTCGAAAATTATCAAAGTTTGAGAAGCCATATCCTTGTCGCATAATTAATTTAATTCGATTATTTATCCCTTCCATCACTCCACTTGTTGTGCGATTAAGAAAGTAATTACAAATTCCTTCAAAATGATTAACAATTGTCGAAGCTGATTCTTGGAAAAATATTTTCGCATAATTCAGCCAATCCTTGAACTCTGTCTGAGCTACTGTGACGGTCATATTGGTTTAATATATTTCTCGAAACTCTTCTTTCATCTCGTAGGCAATTCTTAAGCATTCTGATTTTTTCAAAACTATTTCCAGCTTTTCTATAGCAAAACCATTTGATTTGTAAACAATCGATTCAATGATCGCCAGCATTTCAGGTGGTTCTACATTCATGACTCAAATAGACTTGCTATATTTGATCCTGTTCAAGATTGATTCGATTACTCAATAATAAATATTTACTACCTCTGTCTGTGATTCCTATTCCTCGACGCAACTTATTCAAGTCTTTGTTAACTGCTTTCATCACGTGAAAACGGTCGATAACAAGTTTAGCATTTGGGAATACTTGTTCTATAACTTTGGGAAATCCTCCCCACATATCAACAGTCACTTCCTCAACTTTTTCGCGAACCTCAAGTGGTTGCATCATCAGGACCTCAACTATATCTTGCTGACGGTGAGAGTCAATCATTTCAATCAAATTACCCCCCTCGATGTCACTGACCACTGTTACGAAACTTCTTTTTCCTTGGCGCATACTTATCTCATCTATACTTACTCGTTTGACTGACTCCCAACAGTTTTTTTTTTGAGAGGAACTGACATGACTAAAAATACCTTTAACTTCGTCATAACTCAATCCTTCTTCTCGCCCTATTTGTTCCATGCTCGACTGTTGAACACGCGCATAAAT
>NZ_JAUBUI010000232.1:0-1058 GCF_036705385.1 Microcoleus sp. B3-A4
ATCCTCGAATGCAGGAACCTCGCTCTGTCTTGAAATCTAAACGGAGGGCGTGATTGAGACTTTTTCAGTGCCATTGCACTATGGGGTGCTGGTAAAGTTGAAGACACCTATAATCTCTTGGGTCATGCTCTGCGTAAGGCGTTGAGTATAATAGCTGTCCAGCAGGGGAGGGGGCTGACAGAAATTGCCAATGAAGCCGGAGCGAATTTTGTCAATAGTTCCAGCTTAAAAGCCGCATTAGATTTAAACTGGGATGACCCAGCCGAAAGCCAAAATGCCTTATCAACTCTACTAAGCAGCTTAGTTTCTGTAGAAGAATGGATGCAACAGCAGCCTAATTCTGAACAGCTAGGAGGGGCGCAAAATACTCTCCAGCTTGCCCGATTGATTGAAGCCCAAAATGTGACAGCAGACTCAATGGGAGTTCCGAAGCTGACCAAAGGGGTTGCTAAGGACCGACGCATTTCTATTGAAGATCCAGATATGCGGCATGGCCGAAAAAGCCGCTCTCAAAAAATAGATGGTTATAAACGCCATATTCTTAAAGATTGAGATATAGGGGTGGTTCGGGCTGTGGCTGTAACCCGTGCTAATACACCAGAAGCCGCTGCCACTGTGGACTTAGAAGTTGACTTAAAAAAACAACAGGTTCAGTTAAATGAACTACATATCGACCGAGCTTATTTATCAAGTCATTGGGTAAAATAACGAGCCGAACAATTACAGATATTTTGTAAGGCATGGCCGGTAAGAAACTCAGGACTATTTGATAAAAACGCTTTTGTTTTTGACTGGGAAAACAAAGTAATTAGTTGCCCAAATCAAGTTATTATGCCGTTTGAACCCGGTAAGGTCGTTCATTTTCCCAAACCGGTATGTGCCACTTGTCCACTGAGAGAACGCTGTACTACAAGTAAGAATGGCCGCAGCATACAGCATATTCCATGTATATATGATACACTCTATGTAGTACATAAGCGAAAAAAAATGAAACCTTATTCGATCGAGTTGCGTGAGAAAATAGTTAAAATTTATGAACAAGGTGATACCTCGATTAG